>NZ_SFBO01000208.1:0-26352 GCF_007095705.1 Microcystis sp. Msp_OC_L_20101000_S702 | reverse complement strand
AATTGGTAACGACAACTCCTTCTAGGTGAAGTAGCTCGGTCATTAACTTTAATTGTGGATTTGATGGCATAAGTATAGCTTGTGTCTAAAATTGCTGGTCTTGGCTGTCTATATTTTAACCAATAAATTGCTGTATTGCAAGCATAGTTAGCTTTTAAAGATAAATTATTATTTTTATTGGTCAGCAATAAGTGTCTGTTTTTTCTTTGATTTTACACGACAAGTTCGGAAGAGCCATTAAAATCGGGAGTTCATAATTACCTAGTCACCGATAGTGATTAGACCCCACAGTGCGGTATTGGGTTTTATTGAGGGGGTGTCGGACCGATGGGGTAGGATAGTAGGACAGAGGAGGAGGCTCGACCGCAGAGAGCGGTATAATTAATATTTAGATGCCTTCATGCCTAACTTGAAGTGAGAGTATATGTTTAAAGAAACTACTTATTGGCATAAGTTCAATTATTTTCTTGGATTGGTTCGAGAGATTGGTGGCTGGAATTTCCTATACCGCTATGTAATACGAGCATTTTATAAGATAACCAAGCTCAACCAGAAAATGGTTCTATTTAATAATGTAGAAATGACTCTGCCCTATGATAGTCGATTCGGAACGGAAATTTTCCTCAAGGGAAGCAAGTTAGATTGGGGATCTGAAATTATCCTTCATCGGTTCTTAGATATTAATAAAGACTTTATTGATGTTGGGGCTAATATTGGTTATTACAGTTTACTGGCTGCTCCTTCATCCAATCAGGTTTATGCCTTTGAACCCGATCCGAGAATGGTTGAACACTTAAAGAGAAATCTTTCCCAGTTTCAAAATTGTCATATTCTAGAAGAAGCACTTTTTTCCGAGCCTGGCACTATGGATCTTAATTTGAACTCAATGCCTGAACTAAATTCGCTGGTTAGGCATAGTCCCCAAGAGAACAAGGTGACAGTCAAGGTAAATACTTTAGACAAATTGATGTCTGATTATCCGTTACTGAGTGTTTCCTGTATCAAAACGGATGCTGAAGGTGCAGATTTCGATATACTAATGGGTGGCAAAAATCTTCTCATTCGAGATCAGCCTTTGGTCTTGTCGGAAATTTATCCAACAAAGAAGCTCCTCGAATTTATTAAATCTATTGAATTTACCTGTTTTGCTTTCGTCAAATCTAAGGATGAGAATGGAGATAATTTCCAACCAAAATTCATGAAGATTGAAACAAAACCGACAAACTCTCATATTAAAATGATTTTCTTAGTTCCTCATAGGCTCTTGTCAAGGTTTGAAGAGCTAAAAGATGTCTAACACTTCGTTGCTGCGGACGGAACAGAGCTTATTTCTAGGATAGCGATCATCATAGCCATAGGGTGCGTTCCTTGATGTGGCTCCTACTGCCGGACCGATAGATTTTGGGGAACGCACCATGCTCATTAAACATCTCCAAAAATTATAACCTGATCACAGCCTGCTTTGGGTCTATATACTAACTAAATAGTTCGATAGCTCAAATGTATATCTATCGTTGCTAATTCAATTTCACTGAAAAAATATCAGGGCTCTTCTCGACTTTGTGTGATAATTTTTGCTTATGGAATCTTGAAATGCTTATCGGGCAAGACGTTTAGGGCTATTTTAACGTTCGGCGATGACTTCGGCGTGAGATCAGTAGTTCGACAAGCTCACTAACACGAACGCTCAGTCGAGCTGCGGAAGAGACTATCAGTATAGATCTCGTTTCCACACATAAACCAGAAGAGCCGCCAGTTTTCCTAGCCATTGCCTGATAAGTGATATATTTACTGAAAAACTGGGCAATCTAGAACTAAACAGCATCGTGATGAGGGGGATAAGACTTTGGACTCTGCTAACGCTCAGAAAATTCTCGGCTATTTCATCGAAGAAGCAAAAGAACACCTGGAAACTTTAGAACAGGGTATTTTAGACTTAGGCAATCTCGTCAACAACAATGAACAGATGAACGAGATGTTTCGTGCCGTCCATTCCGTCAAGGGGGGGGCGGCCATGTTAGGTTATGGTAGTATCCAAAAAACTGCTCACCGTCTTGAGGATGCTTTCAAAATACTAAAAGAAAATCCTATAGAAGTCGATCAAAAATTAGAGTCTTTGTTCCTCAAGGGTTATGATCTGCTTCAGGTATTAATCGATAAGCTGCGGGAGCCCTTAGGTTTGCAAAGCGAGGAAGCTAACGCCATCGTTAAAAACGGTGAAGCGACTTTTGCCGAATTACAGGCCCATCTTAACTATCTTCTCGGCCAGGGAAAATCTACCTCTGCTATTGCGGCAGCCCCTTCTATCTCCATTAGCGTCAGAGATATACTCAAACAGATGTTACAACTGTTTAAACAGCAAGAAACCAGCGCTTCCCGTCAGCAATTACAAAAATTAATTTCATCTCTGTCTCAATTGGCCTCAGAACAGCAACAATGGCAATATTTAGTTAAAAATGCTCAATCGGCTCTGGCTAACCCCAAACATTCCTACCGTACTCTCGCCCCAGTTATCATTAAAGAATTAAAACAAGCCAGTGATTTATTAGCATGGGGTTGCGGGGAAGAAATCACCGTCAGTCAAGAATTGCAATTATTAGCCACCGCCAAATTACCACAAATCCTGATTACCCTAGAACCCGAATTAGCAGCTAGTACCCTGCGGCAAATGTTCAATCGCCAACAGGTCTCGCAACTGGTACAGTTATTACAAAAAAGACGTTAACAGCTGCCCCAGCGTAATTAATTGTGCGCCAACCGAGGTGGCAATAATTCTCGATGGTGAATTGGGATAGAGCCAAACCAGAAAAAGCTAAGATATGGCAAGATAAAAACTTAATGCTGACGGCTGACAAATATCAGACCTGAGGCAGCATCTCTTGAATCACCGGTCAAGCTGGGATTTACTGAGAGTAAGCGATCTGCTAGAGTTTTAACGTTCGTTAAATTTCTCGGGCAGAGAAAACAAACAAAACCATAATGGTGTTACTGGGTGTGTGGAAGTGCTTAAAAATCTCAATTTTTCGAGGCGATACTCCTCGCTGGCCCTGCTGCTGGCTATTTTCGGATTATTTCACGGGACGGTCATGGCCGAAGAAGAACCCCCAGAGACGGTTTTTCCCCGCGTCGAGCAGCTAGTACAGTCTCCTCCTGCGACCGGAGAAACTACTCCACCCGTGGCACCACCGACGGAAACTCCGACGGAAAACCCAATCCCTACAGAAACTCCCACCGCAGCTCCACCGGCACCGGCGGAGGAGTCGCGGGTTTTGGTGGCTGAAGTGGTAGTACAAGGGGCTAATCGAGAATTAGAAAATCTAGTTTATAACACCATTCGCACCCGACCCGGACGAAGCGCGACTCGATCGCAATTACAAGAAGATATTAACGCCGTTTTTGCCACGGGCTTTTTTGCGGATGTGCGGGCAGTTCCCCAAGATACGCCCCTAGGAGTGCGAGTTACCTTTGAGGTGCAACCTAACCCCGTTTTTCAGGGTGTACAGATTCAAATTGCCCCAGAAACCGTGGACAAATCGATTTTACCTGCCGGGGTGGTCGAGGAAATTTTCGCTAGTCAATACGGCAAAACCCTGAATTTACGGGAACTACAGGCGGGGGTAAAAAAAATCAATGACTGGTACAGCAAAAACGGCTATGATCTAGCCCAGGTGATCGGTGCGCCGCAAGTCAATCCCGATGGTCGGGTGATTCTGGTCATTTCCGAAGGTTTAATCGAAAAAATTCAAGTACGTTATTTTAACGTCGAACAGGAACCAGTCAAGGCTAAAACCAGAGAATTTATCATTACTAGGGAAATGCGCCTAAAAGCGGGGGATATTTTCAACCGCAATACGGCCCAACAGGATTTACAGCGTGTTTTCGGTCTCGGTTTATTCGAGGATGTGCGTCTGTCTTTTTCCCCCGGCAGCGACCCAAGGGAGGTGATTGTTAACGTCGATGTGGTGGAAGGTAATACGGGTTCCCTAGCCGCTGGGGGTGGTATTAGCTCGAATGCAGGCTTATTCGGCACTGTCAGCTATCAGCAGCGCAATTTTGGCGGTAATAACCAAACTTTAGGGGCAGAAGTTCAGTTAGGGGAACGGGAATTTTTATTCGATCTGAGTTTTTCCGATCCTTGGATTGCCACGGATAATTTCCGTACTTCCTACACAGTGAACGTTTTCCGGCGACAGTCGATTTCTCTAGTTTATGATGGGGAAGATTCCTCAATTCGGACGCTGAACGATAATGATAGTCCCCGTATCGTCCGCACGGGTGGCGGTATTACTTTTGTCCGTCCTTTGGCCCCTGATGTGTTTACGAAACCAAAATGGGTGGTTTCCCTAGGCTTTAACTATCAACAGGTACAGGTGCAAAATGCCAATGGTGACATCTCCCCCCTGTCTGCACCTCTCAATGGTTTTGGCAGTCAAAAACTGGCGTTTAGTTCCTCTGGGACCGATGATCTACTTTCCCTCAATATTGGCGCTATTCAAGATTTTCGCGACAATCCCCTGCAACCCACCAGTGGTTCTTTCCTGCGTCTAGGTTTAGAACAAACTGTCCCGGTTGGTTCTGGCAGTATTTTCGGAACTCGTGTTCGGGGTAGTTACAGTTACTTTATCCCCGTTCGGTTTATTAATCCCTTTAATCTCTTTGAAACCGATATTTTTAAAGGTCAGCAATCCCTAGCTTTTAATGTGCAAGCAGGGACAGTATTAGGCGACTTACCCCCCTACGATGCTTTTATTGTTGGGGGTAGTAACTCTGTACGGGGTTACGCCGAGGGAGAAGTGGGTAGCGGTCGCAGTTATTTCCAAGCGACGGCCGAATATCGTTTTCCCATTGTCGCAATTATCGGGGGGGCGTTATTTGTCGATTTCGGCACTACTATTGGTTCCCAAGGTGATGTCCCCGGTCAACCCGGTATTGTCCGGGATTTACCCGGTACTGGTCTCGGTTACGGTTTAGGTGTTCGGGTACAATCTCCTGTCGGCCAAATTCGGGTTGACTACGGTTTTAATGTCGATGGTAGTTCTCGTATCCATTTCGGTATCGGGGAACGATTCTAATCAGTTATCAGTTATCAGTTATCAGTTATCAGTTATCAGTTACCAGTTATCGATGAATTTAGTTATTTTTGCTGTTCACTGATAAAAGCTTTATTACTTGATAATTATGGTTTCTACTATCTCTAAACAATTTGAATTATCGGGAATTGGACTGCATTCGGGGGAGATAACACGGGTGCGCGTCTGTGGGGCAAATCCAGGAGAAGGACGTTATTTTGTCCGCAGAGATCTAGCCAATCAACCGATTATTCCCGCTCTAGTTTCTTCGGTTTACCAAACGACTTTATCAACAGAATTGGGACGAGGAGAAGCAAAGGTTAGAACTGTTGAGCATTTATTAGCGGCCTTAACCGCTTTGGGGGTAGAGGATGCTCGCATTGAGGTGGATGGTGCGGAAATTCCCCTCCTCGATGGTTCGGCTAAAATCTGGGTGGAAGCGATCAAAAATGCTGGTTTAAATAACTCTTTTTCTCCATCAGATTTAACCATTTCTCAACCGATTTGGTTGTACGAAGGGGATGCTTTTGTGGCGGCGATTCCTTCCCCTGAATTACGTTTTACCTACGGCATCGATTTTACTTATAAACCGATCGGTAATCAATGGTATAGTTGGAGTCCTAATCAAGAAAGTTTTCAAAATGCGATCGCAGATGCTCGGACTTTCGGTTTTGCCGATCAAATTGAATATCTGCAAAAGGCTGGTTTAATTAAAGGAGGCAGTTTAGAAAATGCTTTGATCTGCGATCAAAATCAATGGTTAAATCCTCCTTTACGCTTTGATAATGAGCCAGCAAGACATAAATTATTGGACTTAATTGGTGATTTGAGTTTACTGGGAACCATTCCCACCGCTCATTACATGGCTTTTAAAGCCAGTCATAAACTTCACGTTCAACTAGCTAAAGCAATTCAGGGTTAATTAGGGTTTGCGGCAAAAAGTTTTTCGTGGAGGTAGGGTGGAGGGATTCCCCTTCCCTTAATTCCTCGAGATAAAAACGTAAAATCCTGCCTGAGTTGATTAACTCCCCATAACGAGCAGTATTAACATTTAGTTTAAATGCTCCTCGTGGGCATTTGCCACGATTAGCATGGAGAGACTGGTATCTTGAAGAATACGAATGTCTGTTTTAGGGTATGGTCTTCTTTTTTTATTGTATAGTTTAATCGCCCTCTTGTCGGTTTGGTTAAAGGCAAGAAACCCAACACTATCGGAAGCAAGATTAAATAGGGTATGATGGACGTTGGATAGAAGGGTTTAATGAAAGTGCAAGGGTTTTAAGTCCCTCAGATCGATTCCTCAACCTTTGTTTCTTGCACTTTTTTTGAAAAAAAAGCACATAACCCTTTTCTAGTAAAGCTTTTACCAATATTCAGCAAGCCCTAAATAAAGAGTGAGAAACAAACTAAATCCCTACCCCAAGAATCGGTACAAGGAAGCTTTTTTCGACAAAATTTATCGCAAACTAAGTAGATCATGAAAATTGACGAATTACTCAAGAACAAACGAGAAAAAATCCTTGCTATTGCTGCTAAACACGGCGCAAATAACGTGCGAATCTTTGGTTCTGTTGCACGGGGAGAAGCTGACGAAAAAAGCGATATTGATTTATTAATTGATTATTGTAGCGAACGTCGGAGTCCCTGGTTTCCCTTGCCGTTAATTCGAGAACTGGAAGACTTGTTAGGCTGCAAAGTTGATATTGTTACCGAACAGGGACTTAAAGATAGAATCAGAGAGCGCGTACTTAAAGAAGCAATACCACTATGAGGGATGATACCGAACGCTTGCGGGATATTTTAGAAGCAATTGAGCGTGTAGAAAAGTATGCTCGACAGGGAAAAACCGTGTTTGAACAACAAGAATTAATTCAAACTTGGATTGTCTATCATTTACAAATTATTGGTGAAGCAGCTAGAGCAACTTCTCAAGAATTTAAAGCAAGATATCCCGCAGTTCCTTGGCGAGATGCCAGCGATCTAAGAAACTTAACTATTCATGAATATTTTCGTATTAATCTAGAGATTATTTGGGATATTGTTGAAAATGATATTCCTCCTCTAAAAGGACAAATCGAAGCTATTTTACAGGAATTTATTTGACTAAACCCAACCCAATTACTTAAGTGTTGGGTTTCACTATCGTTCAACCCAACCTACTTTATTCTTCGATTTACTTGATGGCTACCGGCAAAAGATAGCCACCAGCAATTATATTAATTTATCAAAGTTTGAACTTTTCCTATTCCCCTTGAGTCGCTTGTCTAACCTGTTCGATCTCTAATTCTAAAGCTTGTGCTATCTGTTCAAAGTTTAATCCTAAGGCCAATAAGCGAGGAATAGAGGCTAATTTTGCCGCTAATTCGCCTTCTTGTCGGCCTTCCTCTCTACCTTCCTCTCTACCTTCCTCTCTACCTTCCTCTCTACCTTCCTCTCTACCTTCCTCTAAAGCTTCCTGATACACTTTAGTTTGTTTTAAATCACTTAAACTAAACATCGCTTCTATCTCCTTTCTACTGACTTGGGGTAACTTATAAACCAAGATTGTCTCTATCAATTCTAAAAGTTCTTGCTGTTGTTTGAACTTAGGGAATTCTTGTCTAATCCGTGGAATTAATTGTTTTCCCTGCTCGATCGCTCTGGCGGTTGGTGCTATAATTAATTGTAACACCGATATTCCCAGGGATTCCCCTTCTCTTAATTCCTCGAGATAAAAACGTAAAATCCTGCCTGAGTTGATTAACTCCCCATAACGAGCCGTCTCTACGCTTTCCACTGAACGCCGAGGATAAATAACTACTCCCTGCCAGTTGTTGCTTAAGTCTGTTTGGTGGAGATAGAGGAAGATTTCACTGAAGAAACGGGAATAAAACCTAAATTGTACTTCTAGGAAATTGTCTTCTTTGGCAATTTTTAAAACCTAGAACTAGGCTAACTTGTGGATAGGTGCATTCATTAGTATTCATATCTTGATTCAGCAACGCCATTTTTGATTACCACCGCTGACCATGGCCGTTAGCTGTCTTACTTGGGTTCAGTTTTAACTGTATAATGTATAAATCATTGTCTAAAGCTAGTGGAACTCATGCCTCTCTATACTTTCAAAGATAAACAAATTACTGAAGTCCAGAACACACAGTTTGGCATAGAGAAAATTCAAGAGCGTTCTGACCTCCAAGCTGCTCTAAGAGATAAAATCACAGTCATCTCTCCAGATACGTTGGTCATTTCTGAAGAGTTTTCAGAATGGACTGAAGGAGCTAGAAGAATTGATCTGCTCGGCATTGATAAACAAGCGAACTTAGTAGTCATTGAACTTAAAAGAGATGACACTGGTGCCCACATGGAACTTCAAGCACTTCGCTATGCCGCGATGGTTTCTACATTGACCTTCAAAAGAGCTGTTGAAATTTACCAGCAATATCTTGAAAAACGTTGTATTGGTAAAAATGCTGAGGAAGAAATCCTCAACTTTTTGGGCTGGAGTAATGCCCTAGAAGAGCAATTTCCAAAGGATGTCAGAATTGTTTTGGCATCGGCTAACTTTTCTAGAGAGCTAACCACAACGGTAATGTGGCTAAACGATCGAGATTTGGATATCCGTTGTGTTCGGCTACAACCCTATAAGCTTGGGGAAGAGCTTCTGCTTGACATTGAACAAATTATCCCATTGCCAGAAGCAGAAGAGTACCAAGTGAAGGTGAGAGAGCAAGCATCGGCTCAGAGAACGGCTGCCAGTTTTAGTAAAGATAAGACGCAATATCAGTTCCTTGGAAATATTTACAATAAGCGCCAGCTCGTACTAGCTATCGTTACTCATCACCTCCAAACAAATCCGGACACAACTTTCGACCAATTACGCCAGATATTCCCTGATGAAATTCATCCTAGCTTTGGTGTTGTTGCCCTACTAGAAAAAGCGACGGAAAAGGGAGGGGCTAAACGCTACTTCTTAAACGAGGAGCAGTTACTCCAAACCGGAGATGGTCAGACAATTGCCGTTTGTAATCAGTGGGGGATTCATAACATCAACCCAATCCTTGAAATTGCCAAGAGACAGGGATATCAAGTAGAAGAACTCTAAAAAATGGGTCACATCTACCAGCAGATAATCCGGTCAAGTTGGCAGTTGCGTTATTGCCAGACAGCTAACCTTAGAGTGAGATGACAAAGTGAAAGCTTTTTTGGCAAATTGTCCCCAATTAAAATATAGCGTTTCCTAAGCTAGTGAGGTACACCTATTTTTCTTCCCTTTTGCCTCTTGCCTTTTGCCTAAAACCCATAACTTTTGTACCTCAGCAGACTGAAAAACGCTATATCAACTTTAGAGCATTGCTGGGCCACAGAGAAGACTTGAGGGGTGCGTTAATTAACTGTAACAGGTTCCATATTTAGGTTGACGGAGGTTATAATGTTAAATATTTAGACTATTGAGAGGTTTTTGATGGCTTCCATTACTGTTAATATCTCAGATGAGCAGTTTCGACGATTACAACAGTTAGCTCAGAACAGCCAAGTTTCCCCTGAAGACTTACTCAGTGCCAGCATAGAAGATTGGTTGGTTGGTCCTAAAAACGAATTTACTCAAGCATCAAGCTATGTACTCAAGAAAAACGCTGAACTTTATCGTCGTTTAGCATGATACGCTATCTAACATTAGTGGAAGTCCTCGATTTACATCATCAAATTATTCAACAGTCCCAAGGAGCTATGGGTATTCGTGACCTAGGTTCTTTAGAGTCTGCTATTGCTCAACCACGCATGACATTTGGTGGGCAGGATCTTTATCCGACAATTGTTGATAAAGCTTCAGCTTTGGGGTTTTCAATTGTGATGAATCACCCATTTCTTGATGGCAACAAGCGCACTGGTCATGGGGCAATGGAAACATTTCTGGTGTTGAATGGACTAGAGATTAATGCTTTTGTAGATGAGCAAGAACGAGTCATTTTAGCTTTAGCCTCTGGGGAATTAGAACGTGATATCTTTACCAATTGGTTACGGCAAAACGTTGGAGCAAGCTAACACCGTGTTGGATTCGACCTTACCAAAGTGATTTATAAAAGCCAAAGTTTGGCTGTAGCAGCTCATCTCAATCGTTAGAGTGGGATGATGAGGTAAACGCTTTTTTGGCAAATTGTCCCCAATTAAGAGAAGGCTTGAGGGATTTTCGGTGTTGCTGATTTTTACTTGATGGCTACCGGCAAAAGATAGCCACCGGCAATTGTATCAATTTGTAAAAGATGGTTGACGTTTGTGCCAATCGGTGGCCTGTTCGTAGGCGTGGGCGACGTGAAATAATTGATCTTCGCGCAGCACATTACCCACTAATTGTAAACCAATTGGCAAACCTTGCCCATCAAAACCGCAGGGAAGACTTAACCCGGGTAAACCGGCTAAATTGACGGGAATTGTCATTAAATCCGATAAATACATACTCAGAGGGTCCGCCGTTTTTTCCCCGGCTTTAAAAGCTGTGGTCGGTGAAGTGGGAGAAACTAACACATCTACCGATTGAAAAGCTCGATCGAAATCCTCTTTGATCAAAGTCCTGACTTTTTGTGCTTTCAGGTAATAAGCATCATAATAACCCGCCGAGAGGGTATAGGTTCCCAACATAATCCGGCGCTTGACTTCCGCACCAAAACCCTTGGCGCGAGTCTTGGTGTACATATCAATCAAACTATCGGCATCTTCCCGAATACCGTATTTAACCCCATCGTAACGGGCTAAATTCGCCGATGCCTCCGAGGGAGCGATAATGTAGTAGGTGGGCAATCCGTAACGAAAACGGGGACAGGAAATCTCTTTAATCGTAGCACCGAGGGCCTTTAACTGCGCTAAAGCTTGATTAACTGCCTCGGCAACCACCTGATCCAACCCTTCCCCGAAAGTTTCCTTAATTACGCCAATTTTTAGCCCTTTTAAACTGGTTTTCAGGAATTGGCTATAGTCGGGAATCGGCACATTGAGACTGGTAGAATCTTGGGGATCGTAACCTGCGATCGCTTGTAATAAAATCGCCGCATCTTCTACGGTACGACCAAAGGGACCGATCTGATCGAGAGAAGAAGCGTAAGCCACCAAACCAAAGCGAGAAACCAAGCCATAGGTCGGTTTTAGCCCGACAACGCCACAAAATGAAGCTGGTTGACGAATTGAGCCACCGGTATCCGATCCTAGGGCCACCACGCATTCTTGAGCGGCCACAGCCGCAGCTGAACCCCCGGAAGATCCCCCCGGCACCCGGGATAAGTCCCAAGGATTAGCAGTAACGTGATAACCAGAGTTTTCCGTGGAACTACCCATGGCAAACTCGTCTAAATTGGTTTTACCGACGATAACTGCCCCTAAATCCCGTAATTTTTGGGTAACGGTGGACTCGTAGGGGGGGACAAAATTCTCTAAAATCCGAGAAGCGCAGGTGGTGGGAATACCCTTGGTGCAGAGATTATCTTTTAATGCGATGGGAATACCTGCTAACAGATGCAGAGATTCACCTCTGGCGATTTTCTCGTCCACTTTTTGGGCTTGTGCGAGGGCTAAATCCGGGGTTAAATGGAGAAAGCTTTTTACTTGTGGTTCGATCGCTTGAATACGAGCGAGAAATTCTGTGGCGATTTCGACGGCTGTTTTTTCTTTATTAACGAGTTGTTGATGCAGTTGACGAATCGAAGTCATGTTCAGTTACCGGTTACAACCACCGTCAGGAGCAAGCAACAACCCCGGACAGCAAAGACTATTTTA
This sequence comes from Microcystis sp. Msp_OC_L_20101000_S702, assembly GCF_007095705.1. NCBI lineage: Bacteria > Bacillati > Cyanobacteriota > Cyanophyceae > Chroococcales > Microcystaceae > Microcystis > Microcystis sp. Msp_OC_L_20101000_S702. The sequence continues at coordinate 14,536 of NZ_SFBO01000208.1, read as the reverse complement.
GCGTCAGTTTGGCTGTCGGTCAGCTAATCCCCTAAAATTAAAGGAAAGCCTCGCAGGAAAACTAGAGTTATGACTTTTAATATCCGACAATTAGATAATTTAGACTACGATGAAGCCGAACCCTTACTAGAAGATTATATTACTGGAGCGATCGAAGAATATATCAATTCGCCCGAGGGAGAAGCCTATTATCAAGAAAAACAAGAAGGTTGTGGTTGGATTGCTACCTTTGTCGAGTTGGGCTATCTCTATGAAGGTTATACCCTTGCTACCATGACTAAGGCAGATGTGCAGATCTTAATGGAGAAGATTTTACCACGCAAAATTACTATCCTCGATCCGACGGAAACCGAAGATGCTATCCCTGAATTAATTAGTTTTTGGCAATTTTTGGGACGAGAATATAAATTAACTCAGGCTAAGGCTATTATTAAATATTTAGAGCAATTAGGAGATCGCTTTGGTCAACTGATGAACGATCCCAACAGTGGCGGTTTTATGAAAAATCTCCTGTTACAAGCGCATCAGCAGGGTTTTGATATCACCAGTCAGGAGAGTTTAACAGCTTTTCAAGAAAAATATAATGCTGAACAACGCGCCAAACAGCAAGCGGCAGCAACATCGAAAAAAACGCCCCCAGCTGTTCCTAAATCGGAAAATGTTCCCAAGGCAATGCAGGCCAAATATCAAGAAATTACCGCTATTACCGATAAATTTGCCGCTAAATATCTTAATGAAGAATACGCCCAACTTATTCGCCAATTAACCGCAACTTTAGCTCGTAAGCGTCCCTCTCCCCTAGAAAAAGGTAAAGCCAATTCCTGGGCTGCCGGCATTACTCACGCCCTAGGAATGGTCAATTTTCTCTTCGATCCTACTCAAAATCCCCACATTTCGGCCACAGAACTTTATAAAGCTTTTGGGGTTGCTCAAAGTACAGGACAAGCTAAATCAAAACAAGTGAGAGATTTACTGAAGATGTCCTATCTTGACTCAGAATGGGCTTTACCAAGCAATTTAGAGAACCATCCTAGCACTACAGTCCGGCAGTTAATCAGTACCATGCTCGGTGATAGTTAGGGTTTGCGATAAAAAGTCTGTTGGTGGAGTCAGGAGGCAAGGGGCAGCAGTAGATTTCTGAATGACCCAATCTCGATCGAGCTTGCAGACTAGACTCTAGTTACACTTTGCTGAATAAAGCTAAAAACCTTGTTGGGTAACACTTTTAGACCTTTTGTCAATCAAAAAGCGCTGGATATGGGAGTGATCGGGGGGAAATTTAGGCACTTTTTCCCTGAAAATTTAGGTAATTGGCCACCTCAAAACTGGTAAAAACCCACACCCCACACCCCACACCCTACCCCTAGGAAAAACTTTTTGCCGCAAACCCTAGTTACCTTTCCAGTTAAACTATAGTAGTCAATAGTTATAAAGTTTTAAACGATAACCTATTGTCAGCCTTTTTAACTGGTCACTTTATTACCCACCTATGTTAGACAGTTTCTCCCCCCAAACCTCTAGCGTCGTCCTCGCTTCCGTGGCGGACTATTTCAAAGTCCTGTCGGAAGTCAGTCGCCTACAGATTCTCAGTTGCTTGCAATTAGGCGCGATGAATGGTAAAGAAATCGCTGAAGCTACCGGACTAGGTCAAGCCAATCTCTCCAAACACCTGAAAGCTTTAACCCAAGCGGGAATTATCTCGCGGCAACCCCAAGGAGTCAGCGTTTACTATCAAATTACCGACCCCGTGATCTATGATCTCTGTCAGGTGGTTTGCGATCGCATTAGTCAGCAAATGCGTCAACGGGCCCGAGAATTCGAGAGTCTGCCGGCTTTCCATCTCCCTAAATAAAAATCGCTAAACCCTTGACATTTTACCTCAATTATGATAGGGAAAAATTTCCATGCTCGTAGAAAAACTTTGTCAACGCTATCGGGAGGGAGAAAGAGATTTTCAGGGGATTAATTTGCGGGAAGGCGACTTAACTAATATTTCCCTTCCAGGAGTCAATTTTTGCCGTGCAGATCTGCGACAGGCCCGGTTAGGAAAAATACGCCTTGCGCGATCGCTGCTGAGGGAAGCGGATTTAAGTGAGGCGATTCTCTGGGGAGCAGATTTAAGTCAAGTGGACTTTTATCGAGCTTGTTTACGCGATGCGGACTTAAGCGGGGCTAATCTCATCGAAGCCAATTTAGAAGCCGCTTATTTAACCAAAGCCGTCTTAAACGGTGTTAATCTCAACAGTGCTAATCTCCAGCAGGCCCTATTAATCGATACGGATTTTCGCTCCACTTCCGACCAACGCACAGACTTGGGCAAAACTAACTTTTGCGGAGCCGATCTCAACTATGCTAATCTGAGCGGATCCCTGTTGTATCGAGCCAATTTCGCTGATTGCCGACTTTGCCGGGTTAATTTTCGTGCTAGTCCCGAAAGAGACGGATTTATCACCGATCTCACCGGGGCCAGTTTCCGGGGTGCGGACCTCAGTTATGCGGATTTGCGCGGGGCAATTTTAGAAGATGTGGACTTAACTGGTGCTGATTTAACCGGGACTTTGTTTTAATCTGGGAAGCTTTTTCAGTAAACAGTAATCAGTAAAAAGATGTCATTTCACTGAAAACTCAAATCTGATCACTGATAACTGCTCACTGATAACTGATAATTGAAAGTCGATTTATTTAAAACCGACGGATGCTTGCCAAACAAAGGCCAGCAAGAGGAAAAATAGGGGAATCAGGGGCAACACATCGACTAGGGGGTCGAAAATTTGGTATGCTTCCGGCAATTTGGCGAACAAAAGTGCAGTTTCCATCTCTCTATCTACCTTGACAAGAAAATTTTCAAACGTTTCCTGAAATTTTATCACGTTGGGGTAACATCTACGGCATCCTCAAGCCAAGGGGCAAAATCTTGGGCAAAAGTCCCCCCTAGTATAGATTGACGAATTTCACGGGTAAATCTGATTAATTCGGCGATATTGTGCAGAGATAAGAGAATATAACCCAACATTTCCCCCGATTTAATTAAATGATTCAGATAAGCACGGCTAAAGTGTTGACAGGTGTAACAGGGACAAGTCTCGTCTAAAGGGGCGAAATCCTCCTTAAAACGGGCATTTTTGAGGTTCCAACGCTCTCCCCGCACCAAAGCTGTGCCATGGCGACCAAAACGGGTGGGAATAACGCAATCAAACAGATCTATGCCACTAGCGATCGCCTTGGCCATTTCTCGATAGGTTCCCACTCCCATCAGGTAACGGGGTTTATTTTCGGGGAGTAAAGGGGCAGTTATCTGGACAATGCGATGAATTAGGCTCGTTTCTTCCCCCACACTCACGCCACCGATGGCATAACCGGGTAAATCGAGTTTTACTAAAGATTGCGCCGCCGCTGCCCGTAAATCCTCATAGATTCCCCCTTGGACTATGGCGAATAAAGCCTGTTCTTGAGGTCGTTGATGGGCCGTCAGACAGCGCTCTAACCAGCGATAGGTGCGTTCTATAGATGCTTTCATGGTCTCATGACTGACTCCCGTGGGGGGACATTCATCGAAGGCCATAATCACATCAGCACCGAGGGCATTTTGAATCTGAATCGATTTTTCTGGCGTGATTTCGATTATTCTACCGTCCCGGGGCGATCGAAAGGTGACTCCCGACTCTTTAATTTGCCGGAGTTGACTGAGGCTAAATACCTGAAATCCACCCGAATCTGTTAATATTGGCTGATTCCACGCCATAAAGTCGTGTAAACCTCCCGCTTTCTCGATGATACTTTCTCCGGGCTGCAGATGCAGGTGATAGGTATTAGCGAGAATCATTTGCGCTCCCGTGCTGGCGATTTGAGCGGGGGTCAAACCTTTCACTGTGGCCAAAGTTCCCACAGGCATAAAACGGGGTGTTTCTACCGGTCCGTGGGGAGTATGCCAAACCCCAACCCGCGCACCAGTTTGGGGACACTGGGCGATTAATTCAAAGGAAAATCCCACTGTTTCAGTTATCAGTTATCAGTTATCAGTATTTTTGCTCGCTGCCTAAAAGGGGCAATCGTTGTCGTCTTCGTCTTCAAACTGCACATCCCACTTAGCAGAAAGTACCTGAGTAACCATAGCTTCGAGGGTATCGGCATTGAGACGGGCTTTCATATCGGGATCTTGCAGTGGATTACTCAGGGGAATTAGCCGTAATTGCCGATTGTCTTGAACCAGATCAAAATAGGTTTCACCGTCGGGAGAGCGGGTTAGACGCAGATAATCGAAGCTATAGGTATTCAGATAAAGACTGTAGTTAGCAACTAGGGTGCTTTGCTGATAATCGGCGAAAACTTCCACTATCCATCCCTCTCCTTCACTCTGAATCACCCCTTCGAGACTATGGATGTAGCGAACTCGTCCGATATCATCGAGGAGACGACGCATATCTTCTTTAGCGATGACCACGCCAGAGTCAATAATACAGGGGGCGGGCAGGGGCTGTGAGGGCGGATGATAGTTCATAGGGATTGCCAGTAAAAAAATTTCCGTTAATAACCCACCGGAGGGGTTTCCACCGATTCCTGTTGCAATTTTTTTCGGGTTACGTCTCGATCTTAACCCAATCCGCTAGAACTTTTCACTGTTACTTAAGATTAAGACCGAAGAGGGATGATTAATTTCTGCTTACTAAATATTTACCTAAAATGTCGGCTTGAAGGAACCCTCGGTTTTACCCTATCCCTTATGGATAACTTTCTTAACAATTTTGTCAGTAAGCACTCCAACCCTTATCCTGACTTGATTTCAGTTTTTTCTTTGTCAGTAAGGGTGTCAACAAGGAATATTACAGATTGTTAACCGAATCTTGAAAGCGCTGTGGTACAAAGGGTTGAAATGTTAAGAAAGATGTGACTAATGGACAGGGTTTTACCGAGGGATGAAAGGCCAACCAGTATAGAACAGCACTTCGACACATTTCGACTGCCAGCTAATGCTAAAACTCGATATTAGAGATATAACCCCACAATTAGAGCCTACTAAAAAATGTGTAGGTTTAGACGTGGGACTAAAAGATCTTGATGCTGACAGCAACGGGAATACAGTAGAGCCTCCTAAGTATTATCGAAAATCAGAAAAACGCCTTAATAAACTGAATAGAAGAAAGTCGAAAAAGTTTAACAGAAGACAAAAGCAGTCAATAACTACAAAAAAGCTAGACAAAAGTACGCCAAGGGACATTTTAAAGTAAGTAGGCAGCGAGAAGAGTTTGCTAAAAAATTGGCACTCCGTTTAATTCAGTCAAACAACTTGATAGCTCAGGTCGATTTAAAAGTCAAAAACCTTGTGCGTAATCAAAAACTAGCCAAGAGTATTAATGACGCAGGTTGGTCGCCATTAAGAAAATGGCTTGAGTATTTTGGTATTAAATATCGCCGATTAACTATTGCAGTTAATCTAGCCTATACAAGTCAAGAATGCCTTAACTGTGGTCGCTTAGTCAAAAAGTCTCTATCAGTCAGAACTCATGTTTGTTTGTGTGGGTATATGGAAGATAGGGACAAGATGGTGCCATTAAATATACTCAAAAAAGCTACGATAGGGCATATTGGAAACTGGCACCTCGACTTGCGCTCAGTTTGGGGAGATTTAAGCTCTATCTTGGTTGGTAGTAATACGGCTCGAGTGAGCCTTACCGAACTCCTACCAAGACAACTTAAGTCAATCAACCAAGAATCCCTCGCATGATTGCGATGGGAGTGTCAACTCACTGGTCCAGGAAAGCTTAACTTTTCTCCTTGTATATAATGCTACTGACCGATGATCTACTTCTAGACTACCAACGTTGTCAACGCCGTGGGTTTTTAAATCTCTACGGCAATAGCCAAGAAAAAGACCCTGAGCGAGATTTTTTGCTTAAATTGCGTCAGGAGAGTCAAAGTCACGTTAAAAAAGTCCTGCAAGACTCCTATCCGGATTATTGTTCCTTGACTACTCCCAGCACGGATATTTTAGCCGCCGCTAGGGAAACGGAAGCTTTGATGGGTCAGGGGGTACCCTGTATTTATCACGGAGTCCTTTTACAATCCGGCTATCCCGTCTCTTTAACCGGTTCCCCCCATTTATTAATTAAACAGACAGGAGAGTCGAAATTTGGCGATTGGATTTATTATCCCCTCAATATTCAACTCGGTCGCCGTCCTAAGCCTGAATATAAGATGCTGGCTACTTTTTACGCCTATTTATTAGCCAGTATGCAGGGAGTTTTTCCCAATTACGCCGAAATTGTCCTACGTCGTCATAATCGCTATCGGGTGGAATTGAATCTCTGGTTAACTAAACTAGAGGAAATAATCAAAAAGTTCGGCGAAATGGTGATTAATCGGCAAGAACCAGAAGTTTTCATCTCGCGTCAGCGTTGCAGTTTATGTCATTGGTATAGTCACTGTTATGGTATCGCCCAAGCGAGTCAACATCTTTCTTTAGTCCCGGGGGTAACTCCCAGTCGTTACCAATTTTTACAGTCTTTGGGGGTTTCCACCATGGAATCCCTGGCACTTACCTGTCCTACTCGTACGCGGGAGGGGATGGGGTTAGAGGTGGCTAATCAGTTACAATTACAGGCCCAAGCAATTATTGAAAATCGGGCCTTTCGCAAAAGCAACGGCAAAACTGCCTATTTGTCCCCCCTACCGAGGGCCGAGATTGAATTTTATTTTGATATCGAAGCGGAACCAGAACAGAATTTAGATTATCTTTTGGGGGTTTTACGCGTTGATTATCGGGTTAATACCCAGCAATTTTATCCCTTTTTGGCAGAAAAGCCAGAAGATGAAGGCAGGATTTGGCAGGAATTTTTAACCTTAGTCATGCAGGATTATCAAGCACCAATTTTTCACTTTTCTGAGTACGAAGTGGAAACAATTAAACGATTAGGTTATCTTTATAAAACCCCTTCTTCTTTGATTAATCAGTTAGTTTCTCGCTGTTTTGATCTGCACTATCATGTAGTTAACTCGGTAACTTTTCCCGTGGAAAGTTATTCTTTAAAATCCCTGGCTAACTGGATTGGCTTTCAATGGCGCGATCGAGGAGTAAGCGGGGATCAATGCGTTTGGTGGTATGACCAGTGGTTAAAAACAGGAGATCGGACTTTATTGGCGGCTATTTTACGTTACAATGAGGATGATTGTCGCGCCACCTTTAGGCTAAAAGACTGGCTTGTAAACTTTTTAATTTGATTCTAAAGATTTATGACAAATAGGGAAGAATGTAACCGCTGCTACCCGTAGCCGTCAAGGGAAAATGATAGGCTATGGATGTGAAAACAGTCCCCTCACCCAATGGTGATCCCCATGTTCTCCCCACTTTTTCCCCTTCTACTCCTACTGCTTTCCTTCCTTAGTCTTCTCTGGTATCAAAAGACCGATAATGATATTTTTAAAGCTCTTGCCGTTAGTAGTTTGATTTTTGCAATTATTTGGGGCTTAGTTCTCGTTCATTGGTCAATTCACCTGCTGGGACTGCTGTTATTGTTAAAATTCAGAACCCCCGCTTTCAGTTTGGTGCGCGTGCCTAGATGGTGATGGTTTGACCCTAATCTTCTAACTGTTGGCTAGGTACTTCGATCGCCTGTACATCGATCGTACCGGGAGGGGTGAGAATAATAAACTTACCCCCTGCCACTTTTAATGGTTCACCACAGTTAGGACATTGGCATTCCGTGCGATTAAAACCCGTAAATTCGTAGCTACAGACGGGACAGCTATCTTCAACTAAATTGCGTCGCAACCACCAGCGAAAAATTCCCCAAGCAATCACAGGGGAAAATATCAGGAATGCCACGAGAATTAAAAAACTATTGACTAACCAACCCAGTCCGATCGAGCCTAACAACAATCCGACTAAAATCAAAGATAAGAAACAACCCAAACCAGAATCATTGACAGAATAGCTGCGGAAAAAGTTGTTATTCACGGCTCAACCCTCGATTCATCAAAGCTGCAATTATCTTTAACCTAACACACTCCCAACACATTGCCACGGTTAAATTTTCTTTTTGACTCACCGGTTCCTCACTCTATTCTGCCTTGGCTTTAGTTTTGAGCGAGATTATCCGGAATAAACTACCTCAACCCGCTATGCTGAGGAGTGGGTCGTCTGCTGGCTTCAACTTGTTATAATAGTTACTCCCTATCCACCATATCTCTAAAAACCATGAGTGATCCTCGTTTATCTCTAGTGGCAGCTGCCCGAAGATTTTATCAACTGGGTTGGATGCTTGGCACGGCAGGTAATTTGTCCGCTAAAGTTGATGATCATAGTTTTTGGATTACTGCCAGTGGCAAAAGTAAAGGTAAACTCACAGAAGAGGATTTTGTGCGCGTGGATCTGACGGGAAAAGTCAGGGAATTAGCTCATCTGGATAATCGTCCTTCGGCAGAAACTAGCATTCATCAGGTGATTTATTGTCTCTTTCCCGAAGCACAAGCTTGTTATCATGTTCACTCGGTGGAAGCGAATTTAGTTTCCCGTTTTGCTCGTGAGGACAAGTTATCTTTACCTCCCTTAGAAATGTTGAAAGGTTTAGGTATTTGGGTAGAAAATCCTCAAGTATTTATGCCGGTTTTTGCTAACTATCTCGATGTGCCGAAAATTGCCGCAGAAATAGAAAGTAGATTATCAACTTTCCCCCCAGAAATTCCCGCTTTACTGATTTCTTACCATGGCGTGACAGTTTGGGGTGAGTCTCTAGAAACTACTGAGAATTATTTAGAGATAGTCGAGTATATTTTTCGCTATCTAGTGGCAGCCTATCAAGTGAAACCTTGCTAAACCTTCATTTAGACAAGGTAATAAAAGAAAGATGCCGATATTTTCTAAGGCGCCACCCAGATTCGAACTGGGGGTAAAGGTTTTGCAGACCTCTGCCTTACCACTTGGCGATGGCGCCGATCAAGCAGTATTTATCCTAGCATAACAGATGACAGTTTGCCAAGAGTGGAACCCAAGAGTCAAGCGATCGATCTATAATTTATGGAGCGGTTCTCTAATCTAGTGGGGGATTTTAGGCTTAAAAAAGCGATTATGATCGGAAATCAAAGATATTTACTAACTTTTATCGGTTTATTAGCTTTATCCTTGCCAGTACAGGCTAATAATGCCGTTTACCTTAGCCAAAGTTCTAATACTGCCGCTACTTTCGACAGTTATCGTCAAGAATGTTTACAAAGAGCGCGTGCGGAGGGGTTAGCTGCTGATGTGGCAAAAGATCTATGCGACTGCACGATTAAAAAATTCCAAGCTCGTTACAATCTACAGCAATTCCGCGCCCTCGTGCAGAAGTCGAAAACCGATAAGGCTGCCGCTAGGACTTTATCCAGTGTGGGAGAAGCTTGTTTTGATGAGATTTTGTATGAATAGCAGTTATCAGTGATCAGTGATCAGTAAACAGTTATCAGTTATTAGCTTTTTCTCTCCCTTCTTCCCTTCTCCCTTCTCCCCAACTCATAATTCATAATTCCCTTCTCCGCTGTCATACTTTGTGCTTTTTGTCAAAAAAACTTTTTTTTTGCAATAAAACTACATAAAAAAAAGATCATCGTTGTGGGTGAAAATGACTGATTTACCCGTCTTAATTAGGATCACTTTCTAGGTGTGGCAAGGGTTTCAACCATTACTGCCCAAAAAAGCACAAAGTAACCCACTATGAAATTCTATCAAATCGCTGTAACCATGATAAAGTCGTTGTTAAATAAAAATCTTTCTCAATTAATTCTTAAGAATTTATAAATATTGCGAAATGTTAATTTAAATATTCTCAAGTTTTTGCAGTCAATAAATAATTTTTGCTTATATTTGTCGGAAAATAGAACTCCTGCAAAAATCCAACATCTACCATGGGGTTAGGAGTCAGTTATCAGTTATCAGTTATCAGTTCACTGAGAAAACTCCCCACACCCCACACCCCACACCCTACTTCCCAGTTATTAAACGAAGATGAAAGAATCATGGCGAGAACGTCTGAATATCTCTCGAATAGCGATTAATGCCCCGAGGTTAACCATTGCCTTCTGGTTAGCGGTGGCCATGGCGGGAATTTTGGCTTTTAGTTCCTTAAAATACGCTCTTTTCCCAGATATCAGCTTTCCAGTCGTCATAATTAACGCTCAAGCAGATTTAGCTACTGCCATCACCACGGAACAGCAATTAACTAAACCCCTAGAAAATCCCCTTTTCTCTCTCCCCGGTCGTCGTGATATTTCTTCGACTACTGCCCCCGGACAGTCAGTAATCAGCGTTTTCTTTAAAATTGGCACAAATTTAGACAAGGCCACCGCAGCAGTTAAACAGGCTATCTCGCAAGTCCCTTTACCCCCTCAAGCTACCACAGAAGTTATCCCCGTTGATTTAAATGAGTCGGCAACAGTCACCTATGCGCTGGTGAGTGAGCAGAAAAATCTAGAAGAATTAAGCCAAATCGCCCAAGATAATTTAATTCCGCCCTTAAAAGCTCTCCCAGGTACGGCTAAAGTTAATTTACTCGGTCAAGGTACAGTTAGGGAAGATAATCCCCATAAAAGTTTAACCCGACCATTACCCACGCTGGTGCGCTTTAATGGACAAGAAGCGATCGCAGTGCAGGTAATCAAAAAAGGTGCCGCTAATAGTCTCGATCTCGTTGCTCAAGCAGAAAAACGGGTTAAAGACATAGCACAAAAACTGCCCGATGTCAAGATAATTTTAGCTGAAACCCAAGCGGAATATATTCGCGCTGCCCTACAAGGCACGATCGATGATTTACTTTTGGCAGTTTTGCTGTCGGTGCTGGTGATCTTGATATTTTTAGGCAGTTTCGCCGCTACAATCATTTCTGCTCTGGTTATCCCCCTATCTCTTTTGGGGACTTTCATTATCATGTCCATCTATGGGTTTAATCTGGAAACCCTGACGCTGCTGGCTCTCGCTTTGGTGATTGGCATTGTCGTGGATGATGCGATCGTGGATGTGGAGAATATTTCCCGTTTAATCGACGCGGGGGAAACCCCGAAAAATGCGGCACTCAAGGGGACAAGGGAGATCGGATTAGCTGTGACTGCTTCCACTTTAACCATTGTTGCGGTGTTTATACCCGTGGCTTTTATGGGGGGTGCGGTGGGACAGTTTTTTCAACCTTTCGGTTTAACTGTCTCGGCTGCGGTGATTTTTTCCCTGTTGGTCGCCCGAACTTTATCGCCAGTTTTGGCAGTATATTGGCTGAAACCGCAGTCACGGGCAAAAATGACGAAACAAAACCGACCGATTGAAAACGCCTATCGACGGCTCTTAAACTGGTCACTGCGTCATCGTTTGCTGGTCATTGCTATTGCCCTAATTACCTTTTTTGCGGGTATTGCCTTGATTCCTTTTATTTCTAGGGGATTTATTCCCCGACTCGATCGCGGCGAGTTTAATCTGGTTTATACGTCTCCTTTGCCGAAAATAACGCAAATTAGTCCTAATAAACCGACGGCTAAGAGTTCTAGCGATAGTTTCGCTTGGATTTCTCAGTTAGCGAGTTCTCCCGAAAGTTTTCTTTTGCGTCGCACTATCCGCGATGGCAGCAAATTAGAAGCGCCGATTTTGCAGGATGGGGAAGTGGAATCGACTTTTATGATCGCCGGTTTACGCGGTGAGCCGAATCGGGGCAAAATTCACGTTACACTGAAGAGCGATCGTAAATCTCACACCAGTGCCGTGCAGCAACGGATTCGGCAAATTTTACCGCCAATTAGAGGGGTGAATGTCAGTATCGAGGACATTCCTTTTGTGCAAACGGAAGCGGAAAAGCCGATCCAAATTGCGATTAAAAGCGATAATTTGCAGCTATTGCGCGATAGTGCCGAGAAATTGCGGGTTGAGGCTGCTAAAATCGCCGGTTTGAAGGATATTTCCCTATCATCTAGATTAAATGAGCGGGGGGATTTTTTGGCGATCGAGCGTTTAAATGGTCAACAGGCGATTTTTCTCAGTGCTAATCTCAGTCCAGATTTAGGTTTAGAAGATGCGGCGATTAAAATTGAAGGGATTCCTTTACCGGAAGGGATAACTTTACAGCGCTGGGGTACTTCTTCTCAAAGTAGCGATGTTTTGGGCAGTTTTGGTCGCACTTTAATCCTAGCGACAATTTTAATGTTAGGAGTTTTATGGTTATTATTCAGAAGACTGCTAGAAACTATCGTCATCGCTTTATGTTTACCTTTAGCGATTGTGGGGGCAATGTTGGGGTTATTGGTAACGGGTAGTGAGTTTAGTATGATTTCTCTGATCGGGTTTATTTTCCTCTTGGGATTACTGGATAAAAACGCTGTGTTATTGCTGGATTATACTAACCAATTGCGTCAACAGGGTTGGAGTCGGGAGGAAGCGGTTTTAGAAACGGGAATGATTAGGTTAAGACCGATTTTAATGACCACTTGTTCGACAATTTTAGGCATGATTCCGATCGCTTTGGGATTGGGTACTGGTGCGGAATTGCGGCAACCCATGGCGATGGTGATTGTGGGAGGTTTAGTCACTTCTTCCCTGTTGAGTTTAATTGTTGTGCCTGTGTTATATCTAAGTTTAGAGGATGTTTGGAACCAGATTAAAGCCGGTCAAAAGTAGCTAGTTTTACGGTTTTGGCTTCTGATTGCTATAGAGTCGTTTGAACTCTTTTTGTTGTTGATTATGATCGACAATTGGCTCAGGATAACCACAACGATGTCTTTCTAAACGGGGGATTTTCCCGGTTACTAAATATTCCGTATCTACGGAAGCTAATTCCGGCAACCATTGACGAATATATTCCCCTTCTGGATCGAATTTTTGTGTCTGACTAGCGGGATTAAAAATTCTTAAAGGTTTCGGATCCATGCCACTAGAGGCACTCCACTGCCAACCACCATTATTAGCGGCTAAATCGCCATCAAAAAGTTTCTGCATGAAGTATTTTTCGCCTTTTTGCCAGTTAATAATTAAATCTTTGGTTAAAAAACTCGCCACAATCATGCGACAACGATTGTGCATCCATCCCGTTTCATTTAATTGTCGCATCGCCGCATCAACGATCGGATAGCCGGTTTTTCCCTGGCACCAAGCTTGAAAATGTTCTTCGTTATCCTGCCAAGGAAAATGACGAAATTCTTTTCTATAAGCACCGACCGCCAATTCTGGGAAAAAATAGAGACAATGCTGGTAAAATTCCCGCCAAGCTAACTCTTGCTGCCAAGTGATAATACTATTTTTTGCTTCCTCGGCCCGGCAATTTTCTAATAACTCTAGGGTTGCCGTCCAAATTGTGCGGATGCCAATCGTCCCAAATTTTAAAGCAGCACTCAAGCGCGAGGTGCCATCGAAAGCGGGGAAGTTACGATCTTCTTGATAATTGTTAATAACCCCTTGACAAAATTCTTCTAATCTGCTATTGGCGGCTTTTTCTCCGGGGGTGAGAGGTAAGGGGTTTTGCCAAGTAAAACCTAAATTTTCTAGGGTTGGTAAATTAATAGTTTCTGTGAGTTTCTCCCCCTCATTTTCGTCTAATCCTTGCAGGTTTTCTAGGGTTTTGGGGCGGGCTTTGGCTAATTGGCTCCAATTTTTCCAAAAAGGAGTATATACGGTGTAGGGGCTTTTTGAGAGGGTGAGGACTTGTCCTGGAGCCTGGAGAAGTTGATCCCAGAAGGTTTCTACTTCAATTCCTTTTGTTTGTAAAGCGGCAATTACCTGTTGATCCCGTTGACGCGCGTAGGGTTCAATATCGAGGTTAAAAAAAACTGCTTTTGCCGATAAATTGCCGGCTAAGTTGACGAGTGTTTGACTGGGGTTGCCGCGAATAATCACTAATTGACTACCTTTTTGGCGATAATTTTTTTCTAATTCCTCTAGACAACCGAGCAGATAGGCAACTCTAGCAGGGGCGATATCATCCCCTTCTAAAATAGCAGGATCGAGGCAGAAAACCCCGATGATTTTCGGACTACGCTCCCTAGCTTTACTCAGTCCAATATTATCCGAGAGACGTAAATCGCGACGATGCCAGAAAAGGATTAGGTTTGACATAAAGTAAGGTGATGAGAAGATTATCAGGGGCGAGATTATTAGGGTACAGTTAAGAACAAATTCAAGTCAAAAATACTCTTTCTGTCATTATAGGACAGTGGATCAAGAATAATTGTCTAATTGGGTGCATCTCATTTTTGTAAATCTACTGAGTTGGGATTTTTAAAGGGAAACTATCTTCTAAAGTTGGTCATTACTTCCGATTTTATCATTCAATGCAAGCCTTTGGGGGGTAGAACCCCCCAAACTCACCGTCGGGGGTAGGGCTGTTTCATTCTCCCATCAGAATATCAAAAGTAAAAGCGATCACAGTCTTTGTAAAATGAGGGTAATGATTCGGTAGTAGTGCCGTAGCCCTCTTGCTTATCTGGTATGAATTGTGTAAAATATTTATTAATAAAAATAATTGGAACCCGATCAGTCTTTAAACCTCTAGCTTGATCATGACTTTTCTGATAAATATCTTTTTCTGGCTCCTGTCTGGCT
>NZ_SFBO01000207.1:0-11843 GCF_007095705.1 Microcystis sp. Msp_OC_L_20101000_S702 | reverse complement strand
ATGAATGGATTGAATTTAGCGCCTATAAAGACCGAAAGAGCCTCCTCGCTTACGTTAAAAAAGTGCTGGACAATTTTGGAGGCGAGTATGTAATTAATTTTGCCTAGGTACTTATGAAATTCAGTAAAATCGCTGTAACCAGCATAACATCGTTGTTAAATAAAAATCTTTCTCAATTAATTTTTAAGAATTTGTAAATATTGCGGAATGTTAATTTAAATATTCTCAAGTTTGTGGAGTTAATCAATAATTTTTGCTTATCTTTGTCCAACATTGGGTTAGGAGACAGTTATCAGTTATCAGTTATCAGTTATCAGTTATCAGATGTGAGTTTTTAGTTTATTGTTTACTGAAAAAGCTCCCCACACCCCACACCCTACACCCCTCTCCCTTCTCCCTGCTCCCCAATCCCCATTTTCCGTCTAAACTTTTGTATAGGGATGGTCTGGGAAAGCATGGATAACTCTTAGACTAATTAATTCGGGACTCACATCACAATATAGACTATGGCTTACTATTGGTTTAAAGCATTTCACCTGATTGGGGTAGTTGTTTGGTTTGCGGGACTATTTTATTTAGTACGTTTGTTTGTCTATCATGCGGAGGCAGCAACACAAACGGAACCCGCACAAGCTATTCTGAAAGCACAATACGAGATCATGGAGAAGCGACTCTACAATATCATTACCACACCTGGGATGATTGTCACCGTGGCGATGGCGATCGGTTTAATCTCCACAGAACCAGAAATTTTAAAATCGGGATGGTTACATATTAAATTATCCTTTGTGGCTCTTTTACTGCTCTATCATTTCTACTGTGGTCGCATCATGAAGAAGCTAGAAAAAGGGGAATGTAATTGGACGGGACAGCAATTTCGGGCTTTAAATGAAGCACCAACCCTGTTATTGGTAGTTATTGTCCTTTTGGCTGTATTTAAGAATCAATTACCCCTCGATTTGACCACTTGGTTAATTGTAGCTTTAGTGGTATTAATGGCAGTGACAATACAACTTTATGCTAAAAAACGTCGCAAAGATCAAGAAAAACTTCGGCAAAATACTCCCCAAAAAGAAGAAGTAGCGACCAGGTAAATTATCCTAATCATTCCTTAGGTTTTTAGGATAAAAGTTAAAAGTGGTTTGATAGCTGTGGGATGGACTAAAAAGACCATCCCAATTGTATAGGGAGCAACCTTTAGTTTTTAGGTTTTTGACTTTCTGCTATTTTTAAACTTATACCAAAACTATTTATAATACTGTGATAAACTGCCAAGCTATGGATTGTTTCTCCCACTTCCCACCATCCTATACCTTTTAAACAGGATTTAGTATTATAAACCTCTTGCGAACAGGAAACGCTATAAATAAAAACAATCTCCTGACTACTGACTCCTAACCCTAACAACAATTTTTGATTTTTACAAGAGGTCCTATGAATAGTTGCTGGATAGATTGGGAAAAAATAACTAGGGATTTTCTCAGTTCCCGCAAAATCAAGCAAGTTGCTGAATTGCGAGGATTCTATCGAGTCAATCCTTCTGGTATTCCTAGAATTCCTCCCAATTTAGAGTTGAGAGACTACCAAAATACAGCGATTATCAGTTGGTTTCGTAATCGGGGACGAGGAACTTTAAAAATGGCCACCGGCAGCGGTAAAACCATTACTGCTTTAGCTATTGCCATGGAACTTTACGAAGCGATAGAACTGCAGGTATTATTAGTAATTTGTCCCTATCGTCACCTAGTCAATCAATGGCAACGAGAAGCGGAAAAATTTAATCTTAAACCGATTTTAGCCTACGAAAGTGTCCACACATGGCAAAGTCAACTATCCACAGAATTATATAATGTGCAAGCGGGTAATCAAAAATTTGTCACTATTTTAACTACTAACTCAACTTTTATTAGCGAGGGGTTTCAATCACAAATCAAATTTTTTCCCGATAAAACTTTAATCGTTGGTGATGAAGCCCATAATTTAGGTTCCCCCCGATTAGAAGAATTATTACCCCGTTCTTTAGGTCTAAGATTGGCTTTATCTGCCACTCCTGAAAGATATTTTGATGAGGAAGGAACCGACGCTATTCTTGAATATTTTGGACAAATTCTACAACCAGAATTTACCCTGGCTGATGCTATTAGCAAAGGTGCTTTAGTTAATTATTTTTATCATCCAGTCTTGGTTGAATTAACCGATAATGAGGCTTTATTATACGCAAAATTGACCCAGAAAATTGGCTGGACTTTGCAGAAAAATAGTAATTTAAATGGCAATGAAAATTTAACAGCATTGCTAATGCAAAGATCGCGATTAATTGGTTCAGCGAGTAATAAATTACAGGCTTTACAACAATTGATGCAAGAGCGTTTAGATACGGATCATACTTTATTTTATTGTGGGGATGGTTATGTAGAAAATTATACGGCTAATTATCGTCGTCAGGTAGAGGCAGTTACTCATTTATTAGGCAATCAATTAGGTTATCGAGTTGCTACCTACACCGCAGAAACTTCCCTAGAAGAACGAGAAAAAATTCGCCAACAATTTGAGGAGGGTTATCTGCAAGGATTAGTGGCAATTAGATGTTTAGATGAGGGAGTAGATCTACCATCAATTCAAAACGCAGTCATTCTGGCTAGTAGTGGTAATCCTCGACAATTTATTCAGCGTCGCGGGCGAATATTGCGCCCCCATCCCGATAAAAAACAGGCCACTTTATTTGATATGATCGTTATGCCACCCACCTTAGATCGAGAAACCTGGGAAGTAGAAAGGAATTTATTACGCAAGGAATTAAAACGCTTTCTAGAGTTTGCTCAATTAGCTATTAATGCTCAAGAAGCTGAGACTAAATTAGGAGAGATTCAAGATAGATATTGTCTTTTGTCTCATTAAAACTTGAAAAGTTAAATCTTTGGCGGCTTTTATGCTAAAGTAGAAGTTAGTCAAAAATTGATCGCCGAGAAAAATTAACCCAACCGAATAGCGATCGATAAAGTTGTATAATTTTCTTTCCTCTCCTTCTAAACTTCTATGCCTCCCCGTCAACAACCCCGTCGCATTGCTCGAGAACTTGCCCTTTTGAGTTTAAGTCAGATTAAAGGCAATCCTGAAAACCTGGAACAGCAAACTTTAAACGATTTAATTTTAGTCGCAGTTAGAACCTTAACCATAGAAATTCAAGAAACCTTAGAAACAGCCGCTGCTGAAATTAGTCGTGGTAATGAACGGATTCTCGCTAGTGATACTAAGGCAACAAATCTAAAAAGCGCCCAAACTATGGTAAAAGAGGCAATTTCTCTTACCCACAATGCCATTAATCGTTTAGGAACCGTGATAGATTTTCCCGAAATTGTCCAGTTATCTAGTCAGTACGAAGTGCGGGAATATGCCCTAGAATTAATCGGTACAGTCTATCGTCGTCGTGCGGAAATCGAACAGGAATTAACCAGCGCTTTAGTGGATTGGCAACTGCATCGTTTACCGAGAATCGATCGGGATATCCTGCAAATTGCCGTGGCAGAAATGCTCTATCTCGATATACCTCAAAAAGTAGCAATTAATGAGGCGATCGAATTAGCCAAACGTTATTCTGATGATGAAGGTTATCGTTTTATTAATGGCGTTCTCCGACGGGTAACAAATAAGCTAAACGAAGCAGAAAAAGCCCTATCTACCCAGAGTTAAACTGGGAGAAAATTAATACTACAATCACCACATTTTATAGGGAAATTTCTGTAAATTGCTATTGTAGTATCGCTCATCTCCCGTGACTTCTTCCCCGATCCAATCGGGAATAGTAATGACTTGCTCCTCTTGTTCTAACTCAATTTCAGCCATAATCAAACCTTGATTATCTCCCAAAAATTCATCAACTTCCCAAGTTAAATTATCCAGAGAAATGCGATGACGAATCTTTTCAATTAAAGGTTTTTTACAGAGGTTTTCTAACATGAGCGCCGCATCTTCTAGGGGAATTACATACTCGAATTCCTGACGACTAATGCCCTCAGTCTTGCCTTTAATGGTTAAATAACCCCGCTCTCCAACCACACGAACCCGCACAGTTGTCAATCCATCTTGGGTAGGAATATATCCCTGACGATACAACTTGCCAGGAGCAAGCGATCGCCAGTCATCCCCTTTAACCAGAAATTTCCGTTCAATTTCAACAGACATAAGTTTTTGATTAAGCCGTAGTCACGGCAGCACCCTGGGTTCCTAGTTGAATTAACTCGATCTTGTAGCCATTAGGATCTTCCACGAAAGCAATCACCGTAGAACCGTGTTTCATCGGGCCTGGTTCCCGGGTGACATTGCCACCAAGAGATTGAATTTTCTCACAGGTGCTATAGATATCATCCACGCCTAGGGCAATATGACCGTAAGCATTGCCGACTTCGTAGTGATCGACTCCCCAATTATAGGTCAGTTCGATGACAGCATGATTAGCCTCATCGCCATAACCGACGAAAGCGAGGGTAAATTGACCATTGGGATAGTCTTTCTGGCGCAATAACTTCATTCCTAGCACATCGCAGTAAAATTGTAGAGATTCCTGCAAGTTATTGACCCGGAGCATGGTGTGTAAGAGACGCATGATTATTTAGATGACATTGATCGAAAAATTACCTATCCTTGATTGTAACCAGTCCTTGGGCCCTCTTATCTCCTTGAGGGTCAACAATTATACTAATACAAATGTACGGAATTAGCTGTAAAACCACTTACTCCCATAATAGCTGTGAACAAAATCAGCTCTCTGGCCATACTTCAATTACTATCTATGGGATTTTTTAGGCTATGATGTGGTTAGTGGTGAAGTTAGTTAGGTCAAGAAATTTTTGATCGGGAGTTTTCTAGGGAAATTTTGAAGGCAGTAGGTGGTAGTAAGTTTTCAGTGGTTTCCGAAAACACCTTTTGAGTTGATTGACCGATAGTTGAATAAAACCTCTGTGACTGCAATAAATACCAAATATTTAGGGGGGTACAGAACAGAGAAATTGGCACGGGTTAAAGCTATGCGTTTTTATTTAGGGTACATCAATCACCTAGGCCGTTTACAAAAAAAATCCGCTCGGTTGGTTCGACAAGCTCACCAACCAGTTCGACAAGCTGGTTTTTCGGTTACAGAAGTTTTACTGGCAAGTTTGATGATGCTGATTGCCATCTCGGTGGCGGGAATTGGCGTAACTAACCTGCTCAGAAGTAACTATCGAGCTAATGCCGGTACTGAAATCCAAAATAATCTTAATCGGACTCTAGAGTTTGTTTCAGATGACCTGAGACGAGCAAGAATTATCGCTGAGACTGAAGATGCGATCACGAGTACTCAAGTACCCACAGGAGCGCGAGCAGTTCTAGCTTTCCAAATTTCCGACCCCAATAATCCCGGTCAGGCTCCGCTCAATGAACAGATCGTTTACTATACCCAAAACAGTCAGACTGGAGATAGCTTGACCGGTCTAGTCTTGTGGCGCTATGGTCCAAACTTGGACGAAGATGGCAACTACATTACCCCCGCAGATATTACTACTTGGATACGTTCCCCCGTCACCGATAGGTTAGCGGATGCCACGAATAATCTGGAGCGATTCAACTGCGATCCTTTCCAAACCGACATTGAAATCCCAACGGGTTGGAAGAGAATCCCCGCCGTTCGCGGCGAGGTAGAAGGTTTTTATGTCTGTGTTCGCGATGGTGGTAATCAAGTGATTTTGAATGCCAACGCTGAGGTAAATCTGACTACTGGAGATACAGATAAAGATAAAGTTAAATACTCTGTCAGCACCAGAGTTTCTCCTAGAGCTGCCGATTAAGTATTTTTCCTCTGAAGTTATTCAAGGCTCCGATCGTTCCTGGTAATGAGGTTAAATAGAGAAGGATGATCCCAGTCTAAAAAATCTAACTTAAACAGCGAATTGCCTCCAATAAACCCCTGGCTTTGTTGAGGGTTTCTTCATACTCCTTCTCCGGCTCAGAATCGGCTACTAACCCCGCTCCCGCTTGCACAGAAACCAGATAATTTTGATTACCCTGGGGACGAACAATCATAGTGCGAATTGTGATGGCACTATTTAACTGTCCCTCGAAATCGTAGTAACCATAAACCCCTGAATAGGGACCACGACGACAGGGTTCTAATTCATGAATAATTTCCATAGCGCGAATTTTCGGGGCCCCACTGACAGTTCCCGCCGGAAAACAAGCTTTTAATAAATCCCAAGCACTTTTATTGGTTGCTAAATCCCCCACCACATTACTAACAATGTGCATAACGTGGGAATAACGTTCAATTATCATTAATTCGTCCACTTTGACCGTACCTCGATCGCACACCCGGCCTAGATCATTTCTACCCAAATCCACTAACATAATATGCTCGGCAATTTCTTTGGGATCTTGCAGTAAATCCATTGCTAAAGCTTGATCTTCACCGAAGTTTTGTCCCCGGCGACGGGTGCCAGCAATTGGTCTGACAGTGGCTCTTATTTTACCTAATTCGTCCCGTTCTGCCTTAACCATCACTTCAGGACTAGAGCCAATAATTTGCCAATCCTTAAAGTTATAAAAAGCCATGTAGGGAGAAGGATTAATCAGACGCAAGGAACGATATAAATCGAAGGGATGACCATGATAATTGGCATTTAAACGCTGGGAAATAACCACCTGAAAAATATCCCCCGCTTTGATATAATCCTTGGCTTTTAGGACATTTTGACAGAATTTTTCCTGAGTTGTATTGCTTTCATAAACTAATTCTTTTCCCTGGCCAACGGGTAATAATTCTAGGGTTTTGGCATTAGTTGGTAGGGGGAATCGTAACTTGAGAACTAATTGTGTCACTCGATCGCAGGCCGCTTGATAAGCGGCCTCTAAATCGGGATTATTACCCCGGATATCGGCATAAGCTATCGCCCAGATTTTCCGTTTAACTTGATCGAAAATAATTAGATTATCCACCTGCATCCAAATACCATCCGGTAGATCGGCATCCGTAGCGGGATAAATAGGCACTCGCGGTTCAATCCAATTAATTAATTCATAACCCCAAAAACCAAATAACCCCCCTATTCCGGCGGGTAATTGCGGCAATTTAACCGGCACAATCGGGTCTAAACATTGGGTTAAAATCTCGAAAGGATCCCCCGAAAAAATCTCTTGAGAACCATTGCGAAAAGTTTGGGTGGTGGTGTTTCCCCGCGCTTCCAATACCCAGACGGGATCGCCGCCTAAAAAGCTGTAGCGTCCCAAGGTTTCGCCCCCTTCCACCGACTCTAATAAAAAATTGTAGGCTTGATCGGCACAAACTTTATACCAGGCCGAAACGGGTGTTTCTAGGTCAGCGACCCATTCTTGATAGACAGGAATAAAGTTACCTTGGCCAGCCAGTTCACGAAAGCGATCGAAGTCGGGGAAGATCATATTTTGATGGTTCAGGAAACGGAAGGAATTATGAATTATGAATTATGAATTATGAATTATGAAGGAGTGGGGATCAGGGGAGATAAGTAGGTAGGTGTTAAAAGTTGTCAGACACCCCCCTTATCAAGGGGGGATTAAGGGGGGATCGGCACCCCCCTTATCAAGGGGGGCAGGGGGGATCGAATCTAAAATCCATGTTTAATTTAATTATAACCAGCTACTTAGGAGAATAAATAAAAGCAATCTCCTGAATACTGACCCCTAACCCCAAGAAAGACTTTTTCAGCAAACCCTAACTAGCAATTGATTGCGATCAGAGAAATCGAGAGTCGGAAATTAAATCTTGGGGCTAAATAGCTTCTAAATCTAACTCCCCACTCTCGATTTTAGGGTTTATTTATGCTTCGTAGGGAGTGACACCAGAGAACTTAATTGTCGCTGGTTCGGGGTTTTTGCCGATATTGCGGTCTTTTTTGCCGAAAAATTCACGACCAGCGTTAACTTTTTCGGGGAAGACACCATCAGCAGGGTGGAGATACTGCACTTCACCACTGGGATAAATCCGATAGATTTTGTAATCTTCGATTTTGGGCTTAAATTTCGTCCGGAATTGGGTACCAAGAGCGAGCGCGTGTTCTTTGCGGGCCAAATAGAGGAGATTTTCGCCTTCGTTCATGATAGCGGCGCCACCGGTGGGCATTTCAAAGACTTGTTCTTTGCTGCTTGTCCAGGTGATGGCGTACTTTTCTTCCAGATCGGCTTTGGCGAGTAAACCGCCCGTGCTGCCACCGAACTTAGGAGCTTTTCCAGAAAGTTCTGTCATAGGATTTTGTTCTCTCTACACAAATAAAGAAAAGGGGTTTTAGGGAATCCTATCACTGACACCCCCCCTCTCTAGTAGTCTTGTCAAGAACTGTAACATTATTTTGTACTAAACTATAGAACTAGGATTTACCGAAAAAGTTTTTCGTGGAGGCAGGGTGTGGGGTGTGGGGTGTGGGGTGTAGGGTGTGGGGGTGTGGGGTGTGGGGTGTGGGGTGTGGGGAGAATAAATAAAATAATCTCCTGTCTCCTGTCTCCTGTCTCCTAACCCCACCAACAAACTTTTTGCCGCAAACCCTAAATAGAACTAAGCTGCTGGCCGATCGCCAACTTGTCTAGGAATCGGCCACCACTTTAATCGATCGCCCGTCGGGAAATTTGCCAACTTAAAAAAATTACTGGAATTAATCCCACTAGGACAATGGCCAGGGCCGGGGCTGCTGCTTCCACCAAACGTTCGTCACTGGCGTATTGATAAACGCGCACCGCTAGGGTATCAAAATTAAAAGGTCTTAGGACCAAAGTAGCGGGTAATTCCTTCATCACATCGACAAAAACTAACATAGCCGCCGTCAATAATCCCCCCGACAAAAGAGGAATATGCACTTTAATTAAAGTGGCACCAGTGCCATAGCCAAGGCTGCGGGAAGCATCATCTAAACTAGGTTTAATTTTACTTAAGCTCGATTCTAACGTGGAAAAAGCTACGGCTAAAAAGCGGACAATATAGGCAAAAATCAGACAGAAAATCGTGCCGCTCAGAATTAAATTGATATTTAATCCTTGATTGAAAAAGTTATCTAATTGGCCGAGAGGAATTAAAACCCCCACGGCGATAACAATGCCGGGGATAGCATAACCAGCGGCCGCAATCCGCACAGAACCCTTAAGAGTTTTATTCGGATTAAGTCTTTCCCCGTAGGCGAGAATTAAAGCTAAAACTACCGCAATAATTGCGCTTAAACTAGCCAGAAAAAAACTGTTTAGTGACAAACTAAAAAAGTCATTATTAAAAGTTTCTTGGGCATGATTAAAGGCTAGATAAGCTAGATAAAAAGCAGGGGCAATAAACCCCAGAAATACCAGCACAAAACAGGAGATCATTGCCAAAAAACTGCGAACAAATCCTAGTTCGTACTTAGTCGGTGACTGGAAACGATTGGTCATTTCATAGTAACGAGCTTGACGACGGGAGGATTGTTCAAGGAAAACTAAAACGAGGATAAATACCATTAAAACTGTGGATAACTGTCCCGCTGCTATGCGATCGCCCATACCGAACCAAGTATTATAAATCCCCGTGGTAAAAGCATTAATACCGAAATACTGCACCGTACCAAAATCATTCAGAGTTTCCATTAAAGCTAGGGCTAATCCTGCCATAATTGCCGGTCTTGTTAGGGGTAAAGCGACGGTAAAAAAACTGCGCCAAGGGTTACATCCCAAGGAGCGACTTGCTTCCACTGTGCAGACAGATTGTTCTAAAAAACCGACCCTTGCTAACAGATAAACGTAGGGATAAAGCACCAGTATTAACATCAGAATCCCCCCCCAAAGAGAACGGATATTAGGAAACCAATAATCTTCGACACTATTCCAAGCGAAAACACTTCTTAAGAACGTCTGCACCGGACCAAAATAGTCCATCATATTGGTATAAGTATAGGCCAAGAGATAGGCAGGAGCGGCAAGGGGTAGTAATAATAACCATTGAAATTGTTGACGACCGGGAAATTGACACATCGTTATTAACCAAGCAGTGCCAACACCGATGATTAAAACACCGCTACCCACCCCACCCATTAACCAAAAAGAATTAACTAGATAATCCCAGAGAACAGTTTCGATCAGATGTTGCCAGACTTGACTGGAATTAGTTAATAAACTACTGGCTACCGATAAAATTGGCAGGGAAACAAGCAGGGCAATTAGTAAAACTGCAATTGTCCATCCCTGTCTAAAAAAAGAGCGAGATTCTTTCAGCAAAAACATTTTTAATAAGATTGTTAAAGCAATTTTTAGAGAACTAGGAGATGCTCTAAAGCAGGCCTAGGTCAATGGCTCCTAAAAGTTAGGATTTCTCTAACAGATTGCGGTAGTCAAACACGCGAATGAGCGTCCCTTTTTTCGGTAAATCGGCGGCACGAATCCGTAATTTATTGTCCCCGATTAAACGGATATTTTTATCCTTGACTAACTTGAGAAACTCATCTACAGACACCAATTCACAGGCATTTTTATCGGCGGCACTGGTGAAGTATTGCGTCGGGACAGCTATTCGCGGTTGTAAAACTTCGATCGCCTGTTTTGCCTCTTGGGGATTATAATTTTTTGGACCACCTCCCACGGGAATAAAAGCTAAATCCGGCGAACCCAGCAGAATTCTTTGTTCTAATTCAATTGGGGCCGCTGCCCCCCCTAAATGGACAATACTAATCCCCGCTTGGGTCCAACGCCAGGCCACATTCATGCCGAAACGTTGCCCTCCCATGCGATCATGGGCGATACTAATACCCTGGAATTTTAATTTACCCAGATCGTAGGCCCCCGGCTCAAACAAAATTTTCGGATTACCGGGTAAACCCTCGGCAGCCCCTTCATCCCACAGTTGACTACTAATTAAAACGATATCTGCTTCTACTTTTGGCAAAGGAAAACCCGCCGTACAACCAATGGACCGGAAAGGATTAACTAGGACTCTTTGTCCTCCTCCGGTGAATAAAAAGCAACTATGACCCAACCATTGAACTAAGAGGGAATCATCGGGTTTTTGAGCGGGAGTGGGGTTAGTTGGTTTGGGTTTAGTTTCCGCCAAAACTGAGCTTACTGCCACGGTTAAGAAACTTGTCCCCGCCGATAAGATAAAATCTCGCCTTTTCATAAATATAGATGCAGAATTAATCAAGTTAAGTAGGGAGGCACAATTATTTGTCGGATGGGTTAGCGGTAGCGTAACATGAGCGGGTGTTGGGTTTCATGCTTCAACCCAACCTACGTTCATCTTCTATTTAATTCCACCCACCCACTTAAGGTTAATTTCAGGGGTTGGGGATTATTGACACTCCCATCGCGCTTATGCGAGGGATTCTTGGTTCACTGACTCAAGTTGTCTTGACAGGTATTGCTACCAACCAATATAGAGCTTAAATCTCCCCAAGCGTTTAGGTCTGACGACCAGCTTCCGATATGCCCTATCGTAGCTTTTTTGAGTATATTCAAGGCCGCCATTTTGTCTCTATCTTCCACATATCCGCAGGAACAAACATGAGTTCTAACTGATAGAGACTTTTGGATTAACCGACCACAATTAAGGCATTCTTGACTGGTATAGGCGGGATTAACTGCTATGGTCAATCGTCCGTATTTAATGCCAAAATACTCAATCCATTTTCTCAATTGTGACCAACCAGCATCATTAATACTCTTAGCTAGTTTTCGATTACGCACAAGGTTCTTGACTTTTAAATCGACCTGGGCTATCAAGTCGTTTGACTGAATTAAACGGAGTGCCAATTTTTTAGCAAACTCTTCTCGTTGCCTACTTACTTTTAAATGTCCCTTGGCGTATTTTTGACTAGCTTTTTTGTAGTTAT
>NZ_SFBO01000206.1:0-9083 GCF_007095705.1 Microcystis sp. Msp_OC_L_20101000_S702 | reverse complement strand
TTAACCTATTTGTGCCTTAAGTCCTTTCCTGTATGAATTTCAGCTACTTTTGAGCGTAGTTGCTCTCATCGAATTTTATTTTAAGTTAATTATTTGCATAACAATTCCCGAAGAGCCTTAATTACTTTGAAAATCAGACAACCGACGGATTAATTGAGGGAATGAATACCAAAATCAAGCTTATTAAAAGAATGAGTTATGGATTTACCAATTAAGCTGTTTGCTTGCTTTAATTCATAACAAAAATTAACACACAAAAACCAAAAGAGCCAGCCGAAGCTTGCCCTGAGCTACGTCGAAGGGTATTGTCGTTAGGAAAAGCGCGATACTGCCCATAGAGGGGATGTAAAACCAAAAGCTGGGTGTAAAGTCCGTCTTGAGGCAATCCCCCGTGAAATAGGAAGCTCTCAACGACCTTGAGAGTAGTTCACTTTATCAAAATCTTCTAGAGGGGATATAGTGTAGAGAGAATGATGTATCTTAATATAAGTAAAGTTTCGTAACAATTCTGAAATCCTTTGCTCAACTCTACCCTAGTTCCCAGCAATCCCGATCGCCTGAAACCCCTAGTCCCCAACTGGGAAAAATGTCAATCCGTCTTTTGGACGGCAGCATTTCTGGTCTCGGTCCCCGTGTTCATGCAAGCGCCCCTAGTGCGCTACTATCCCGAAGTTAGCCTAGGTTTAACCTTTTTTTGGGTGGGGTTAGGGGTTTGGCTGCTCAAACAAGAAAAAATCAGTCTTTGGGGGGATTTACTTTTGGGCTTTAGTTGGAGTTGGTTAGCAGGTTCTCTCTACTGGGGTTGGTGGCGTTGGGAACCGTTGATCCATATTCCCATGGAAGCGATCGGGCTGCCCTTTGTTCTCTGGGGACTATACAAAGGTCGCGGCAAAGTGGGCAATCTTTTCTATCTGGGTTCTTTGTTAGGGACTGCCATCACCGATGTATATTTCTATCTAACGGGACTAATTCCCTACTGGCGACAATTAATGACCGTGGAACTAGACCCCAACCTAGTATCGCCGATATTTCATAACGCCTTGGCCCGAATTGAGACCCCCTGGGGCATCAGTTGGGCGATCGTGCTGCTCAACTTGCTCTTAGCGATCGGTATTTATCCTTTGCAAAAAAGGGTATGTCATTGGTGGGCATTTAGCGGAGCCGTATTGAGTACAATTTTAGTCGATGGTTTATTTTGGATTACCGCTTCTCTGGCTTAAGGGTTTTCCTAGCTAATTCCCGTTTCCATCTATTTACTTAGATAGATGAAAATGTGCGGAATCTTGCTATATGCTATATAATGTGTAGTTGCGACTGTCTATCTATTGCCGCTCATGTACCTGTGGATATACTGCCAAGAGAAAATCCCTATTTACTACTCCATACCGATAAGGGACAGCGTTTTTTCCCTCTCGTGGGGAGATCTTACTGGACAATCGGACGGGGCAAAGATAACGATATCGTGATTAAGGATCACTGTATCTCTCGCAATCACGCTATTTTACAATCCACGGAAACAGGAGATTTTTATCTGATCGATCTCGGTAGTCTCAATGGAACTTTTGTCAATGGCAGAAGAGTAGCTATTCCCGTGACTATCCACAACACAGATCAGATCACCTTTGGCAAAACCGAGGTGCAGTTCTATCGTGCTACTCCCACCAATGTAGGCAAGCAACCGCGCAATTTAGAATGGGACACCCCTACCTCCTCCGTCCATGAACGGCGCTTAACATCGGTGATGGTGGTGGATATGCGGAATTTTACGGCTTTAACTAGGCAATTAGACGAAAAAGTGCTTTCTTCTCTGATTGGCAGTTGGTTTCGCCATGCCGGGGGTATTGTCCGCAGTTCTGGCAGTTGGGTAGATAAATATATTGGTGATGCGATCATGGCCATCTGGTTTCACGGCCAACAGGAAGTCAATCAAGACGATATCCTGCAAATTTTCCAAGCAATTATACAACTACATAACATGACTCGCGCCTTAAGCGCACAATATCCCTTACCCTTTAAATTACGCATCGGTGCGGCGGTGAATACTGGTTATGCCATGGTCGGCAATACTGGCAGCGGTGAACATCCAGATTATACGGCGATCGGGGATACAGTCAACGCCGCTTTTCGTTTAGAGTCGGCCACTAAAGAAATAGGTAGGGATTTAGCCATCGGAGCCACTACCTACAGTCATCTCATCGGTTTACCCTATCTCCACCAAGCTTTCGAGCCACATACCGTCAGTCTGAAAGGATACGACGCTAAAACTATTACCTACGGAACCACTTTTGATCACTTGGATCGTTTCCTTGATGCCAATAGTAGTGAGGAGATGACTGGAATCACAGGATTTGCCAGCCGTGCTGGTTTTGGAGAATAAACACTGTCCACTTAAAACTCAAATCTGATAACTGATCACTGATAACTGATAACTGACCTACTCTTCGGTAGCGGCGAGAACTAAATCTTCCTCCTCCAAGGCGGGGGGAACTTCGATTTCTTCCACTACTTCCGAGACGGTCCGGCCTTCCGCTTCCGCTAGACGTTTTTCTCGGTATTTAATCGCCATTTCTTCCGCTTTTTCAAACACTAACGGGCGATTTTTGAGCATATCTCCCGGTTCTGGTTCTAATTGTTTAGTCGAGAGGGAAATGCGACCTCTTTCAGCATCGAGATCGATAATCATCACTTTTAACTCATCATTGACATTGAAAACCGTGTGGGGGGTGTCAATGTGATCGTGAGAGATTTCGGAAATATGCAGTAAACCACTGACTCCACCAATATCGATGAAAGCACCGTAGGGCTTGATTCCGCGCACAGAACCGATTACCACCTGTCCCACGGCTAAACCGTTCATCTTGCGTTCCACTAAAGCGCGACGATGACTTAAAACCAGACGGTTGCGATCCTCATCCACTTCTAAAAACTTTAAGGGCAATTCCTGACCGACTAAATCCTCTTTCGCCTCTCTGGTGCTAATGTGAGAACCGGGGATAAAGCCACGGAGACCTTCAATTCTGACTAATGCTCCACCACGGTTAGTGGCGAAAACATTCGATCGCACGGTAGCATCTTCTTTTTGCAATTGACGCACCCGTTCCCAAGCGCGCATATATTCGATGCGACGGATCGACAGGGTTAGCTGTCCATCTTCATTCTCGTCGGTAAGAATGAAAAATTCCCTGGTTTCGTTGGGTTGTAAAACTTCTTCGGGATTATCGACGCGGTTGATCGACATCTCCTGCACGGGGATAAAAGCGGCGGTTTTAGCACCGATATCGATGAGCGCTCCCCGGGGTTCCATGCTGAAAACAGTCCCGGCGACAACATCTCCCGGACTGAAATGATAATCGTATTTGTCTAGAAGGGCGGCAAAATCTTCATGGGTAAAGCCTATGTTTTTGTTTGCAGTTTTTTGGGTGGTCATGTACGTTGTTTGGGCCTCGGAATTTCCGTAGGTTTTTCCTCCTATGTGATGTACAGTTTCTAAATCAAGGAGATGCCTCCTAATTTAGTTACTAGGCGGGGCCTAGGGGATGAACTGCCGCATCCGGCTTTCTTGGAGGCAATCCGCCTCAAGAATGACTTTTAAGAATCTAACCAGAGCTTGGGCTTGAAATAGCACAAGGGATCCTAATTATAACTGAATCGGGAACTATTTAAGACGAGGTGATCACGCTGGCTTCTTCCACTGGAGACCAAGAAGGATAGGCGCGTTCGATTTCGGAGGATTGCAGCAGCGCTAAAGCGGCGATAAAGTCTCTAATTCCCTGAAAATTGCCGTAAACCGAAGCAAAGCGCACATAGGCCACTTCCGATTCTTGCCGGAGATATTCTAGGACTAATTGACCGATCTCCTGACTTGTTACCTCCCGTTTTGAGTCTTGCTGCAGACGGGATTCGATATCATTGACGATCGCCTCTAATCTTGAGTGAGGAATGCCGGTTTTTTCGCAAGCGCGAACGATCCCTCGCAGCAGTTTGCAGCGATCAAAAGATTCCCGTTTACCATCTTTTTTAATCACCGTGATCGGCACGAATTCGATGCGCTCGTAGGTGGTGAACCGATATTTACACTGTAAGCATTCACGACGACGACGAATGCTCTGACCGTTTTCGGAGGAACGGGACTCTAAAACGCGACTATCGGTATGCTGACAATTAGGGCATTGCATAGGAGGCGCTCGGTGAGGGGAACCTTTAATTTAAGCCTTTAAATACGAAAACCAGAGCCGCTAACCTGCTTTTGACAAGCGGGCGGCTCAGGGAAGAAAATTATTAACCTAAACGGAGTTAAGAAATTTACTTTTGAATCCGGGGAGGTTCCCGGAAGGCAATGGCGAAGAAAATTACCGACAAAGCCATAGTTAAAACTAAAATGTAAGCGACGCTTTCCATGGTTGGACATCCTACAAGACTGCTATAACAATCCTATAGTATCAGGAAATGAGCTTTTCGGCTTGTCTGGGGATGTAATCTACATCCCCAGAATCAGTGGCAATCTATTTAACGCTAACTTTTGCCCCAGCATCTTCCAGTTTTTTCTTGATGGCGGCGGCATCATCTTTGTTAGTGCCTTCTTTAACCGCTTTGGGAGCGGCTTCTACTAGGTCTTTCGCTTCTTTGAGTCCCAAACCGGTCAATTCGCGTACCACCTTAAGGATAGCAATTTTCTTGTCGGCGGGAACTTCTTCGAGAACGACGTTAAATTCGGTTTGTTCTTCCACCGCTTCAGCAGCAGCCGCGGGAGCGGCTCCAGGGGCCGCCATAATTATGCCACCAGTTGGAGCGGCGGCACTAACTCCGAAGGTTTCTTCGATACCTTTGACTAATTCCGCAGCTTCTAAGAGGGTAAGAGTTTTGAGTTTTTCTAAGATTTCAGCTACAGCAGACATGGGTTAGACTCCTAATTGTTTGTAAGTGATTGATTGGCGCGGTATTAAGCCGCTTCTTTTTCTTCTTGACGGGCCACGGCATCGACGGCACGGGCCAAAGATGCGGGAACTTCGTTGATGCTGCGGGCCAGTTTGGTGGCAATGGCGTTGATTGCTCCGGCGGCCTGAGCGATTAACTGTTCTTTCGACGGTAAATCAGCGATCGCTTTGATCTGATCTTCTGTCAACAGTTGACCTTTTGTCCCTTCTTTGAGGACACCGCCGCGCAATTCGGTTTTTTTGCTTTCTTTTTTGAACTCTTGATAGGCCTTGAAAGCTCCACCGATATCCTCTTTTACGAGCAGAAAGGCGGATGTTCCCGATAAAAGGCTTTTCATCGGTTCCCAGCCACTATCTTCAGCGATCGCCAAGCCCATCAAAGTATTTTTGGTGACTTTACAAATCGTTCCCGTGGGGCGCAATTTGCGGCGTAGATTGCTGATTTCAGCGACGGTTAAACCTTGATAGTCGATGACCATCGTTAATTGAGCTTCGCTCAGGGAGGTTTTTAATTCTTCTAGAATTACTCCCTTGCTTTCTCTGCTTCTCCCCATCCCTTGTTCACCTCCTGTATGCGGGGGACCGGTTCCACAGGCACAAAAATAACCCCTTGTAGCGCCGGGGTTGAGTGGAGAGAATCAGTTCAGGCACGACCAAGACAGAAAAAATCTCTCTTTAGTCTTTTTGGCTGCTGTTTTCTCGCTTTGACCTCGGCAGGGTATTTAAGCTGTTTCGCACCTGCTGTCTTTGGCTTAAGCCAGTCCCTCATCATAACACTATTGCGGAATTTATGTCAAGCATCACCAGGGAGCGGGCAGGGGCAAAATCCTGACGAGTAGAACAGGCATCCTCGTTGAACGCCAAGTCTAAAACCCAAACCTCTTTATTTAAGCGGCACAAACTATAGCGTTTTTCAGTCTGCTGAGGTACAAAAGTTATGGGTTTTAGGCAAAAGGCAAGAGGCCAAGGGACTTGCGTGGGAATAATATCCCAGCCAGAAAATCGCTCTGTAGAAGAATAAGACCAGCCCTAAATGGTACATTATCAAAGCGCAAGTCCCCAAAGGCAAAAGGGAAGAAAAATAGATGTACCTCACTAGCTTAGGAAACGCTATATCTCAATTATAAAAAACGGGGTCTATACTGATAGTTTCTTCAGCAAAATAGTCCCAAAAGTCTTTCCGGTAAACACTTCATGATTCTATAGACAAAAATTATCACACAAAGTCGAGAAGAACCCAAATGGTTTACCCGTTTAGCTGTGGGGGCAGTTATTTATCACACCCTCGAATCCCTCGGTTTACGATATCCCACCGTCACCGAAGAACATCACCAAGCTTTACTGAAAGCCAAAGAAATCCTGGAAAATGAGCCAGATTAAAAATGGAAAAAAATCCCCAAAAAGCGATGATTGCCGGAAAATCGATCGTATAATCAATGTCGATTTTCAAGAATTCCCCCTATGAATTATCGCATCGATCGCCGCACCTATGCTGAAACCTACGGCCCCACCGTCGGAGATAAAGTTCGCCTGGCAGACACGGAATTATTTATCGAAGTCGAAAAAGATTTCACCACCTACGGCGATGAGGTAAAATTCGGCGGCGGTAAAGTAATTCGCGATGGGATGGGCCAATCCCCCATTTCTAGGGAAGATGGGGCGGTAGATCTAGTGATTACTAATGCCTTAATTCTCGACTGGTGGGGCATCGTTAAAGCTGATGTGGGCATTAAAGACGGCAAAATTTATAAAATCGGTAAGGCGGGCAATCCCCACATTCAAGATAATGTCGATATTATTATCGGTCCGGCCACCGAGGCATTAGCCGGGGAAGGGATGATTTTGACAGCAGGGGGGATTGATGCCCATATTCATTTTATCTGTCCCCAACAAATTGAGACAGCGATTGCGTCGGGGATTACCACGATGATTGGTGGCGGGACCGGACCTGCAACGGGAACTAATGCCACCACCTGCACCCCGGGAGAATGGAACATCTATCGAATGCTAGAGGCCGCCGAAGCTTTCCCGATGAATTTGGGTTTTTTGGGTAAAGGCAATAGCAGTCAGCCGGAAGGACTAGCGGAACAGGTAAAAGCGGGGGTAATTGGCTTAAAACTCCATGAAGATTGGGGAACCACTCCGGCAGCCATTGATACCTGTTTAAGCGTGGCCGATAAGTACGATGTGCAGGTGGCGATTCATACCGATACTCTCAATGAGGCCGGTTTTGTCGAGGCCACTATCGCCGCTTTTAAAAATCGCGTCATTCACACCTACCACACGGAAGGGGCCGGCGGTGGTCATGCTCCCGATATTATCAGGGTTTGCGGGGAAATGAACGTTTTACCCTCCTCTACTAATCCCACCCGTCCCTATACGACGAATACCTTAGAGGAACACCTCGATATGTTGATGGTTTGTCATCATTTAGACCGGAGTATTCCCGAAGATGTGGCCTTTGCTGAATCCCGCATCCGCCGAGAGACTATTGCTGCCGAGGATATTCTCCACGATTTAGGGGCTTTTAGCATCATTTCCTCCGATTCTCAAGCTATGGGACGGGTGGGGGAAGTAATTATCCGCACTTGGCAAACTGCCCACAAAATGCGGGTACAACGAGGCAGACTGACCGGGGAAACGGGAGAGAATGATAATCTGCGGGCAAGACGATATATTGCTAAATATACGATTAATCCTGCTATTACCCATGGTGTCTCCGATTATGTCGGTTCCATCGAGGTGGGCAAATTAGCCGATTTGGTTCTCTGGAAACCGGCATTTTTTGGCGTAAAACCGGAAATTGTCCTGAAAGGCGGTTTAATCGCCTGGGCGCAAATGGGCGATGCTAATGCCAGTATTCCCACACCGCAACCGGTTTATATGCGTCCCATGTTTGCCTCTTTTGGTGGTGCGATCGCCAAAACTTCCTTGACATTTGTTTCTAAATATGCTATGAAAGCGGGCATTCCTGAGAAGTTAAAGCTGAAAAAAACCGCCGTAGCCGTGTCGAATACGCGCAATATCAGTAAGGCTAGTATGAAGCTAAATGACGCTTTACCGCGCATGGAAGTTAATCCCGAAACCTACGAAGTGCGTGCTGACGGGGAATTATTAATCTGTGAACCCGCTACGGTTTTACCCATGGCCCAGCGCTATTTCTTATTTTGAATTCGATTTCAGAAAACGGGTTTTTTCAAAAAACCCGTTTTCTTTTTGAATCACAGTTAAGGATTAGTAGGAAAATTTGGGAAAAATAACTTAACCAATCCTGCCATTAGTGCAGTAACAATGGCAACAAAGATGGTTCGATTAGTAAATTCCAAGTTATCTAGTCGTTTATTCACGCCTGTTAATTCTCCTTTAATATTTGCTATGTCAACTCTTAAGTTATTCACTTCTTCAGATAGCTTGTCTATTTTGCTATTAAGTTGTTCAGATAATCTGTCTATTTTGCCATTAAGTTGTTCAGATGACTTGTCTATTTTGTCATTAACTTCTTTGAATTGTCCTACAATAAAGTCTTTTAATTCTTTGAGGTCGTTTTCTGTAAATGTTGCCATTGTGTGACTCTCCTAGTAATTGTTTGTGATACCAATAATTTTACCCCTAAGTTTAACTCCTAACCCTTAATCAGTCAAATGTCATCGAAGTTGCATCACCAGATGAATTTGTCGTAAAGCTTCACTGCGTCCTTCTCCTTTTTGTAAGCGTCCATAATAGGCGACCATTAAATCTTTAGTCGCGTCATCAGATACTTTCCAAAGGCTAATTAATTGGCTTTCTGCTCCAGCAATGACAAAGGCTCGACGCAGACCATAAATCCCTTCACCTACGCTTCTAGTTTGGTGATTTTTTGATGATAATTAATGCTTTATACTGTATATTAATTAAGTAGCTGGTTATAATTAAATTAAAAATGGATTTTAGGTTTGATCCCCCCTGCCCCCCTTGATAAGGGGGGTGCCGATCCCCCCTTAGTCCCCCCTTGATAAGGGGGGTGCCGATCCCCCCTTAGTCCCCCCTTAGTCCCCCCTTGATAAGGCTATCCATTAGTCACATCTTTCTTAACATAAAATTTGACAAAAAGAGAAAAGTGTGCAAGATGGCTCAAGGGGGTTCTATGGGGGGACTAATTTGATGAGATAG
>NZ_SFBO01000205.1:0-30691 GCF_007095705.1 Microcystis sp. Msp_OC_L_20101000_S702 | reverse complement strand
CTCAATCCAAGCCTTTGGGGGGTTCTACCCCCCAAACCCCCCGTTGGGGGCGTGGCGCCGCCCCCAAACCCCCCGCGCATTAGTTTTTCGGTGGGATGCTTACACGCAGCTGCTGATACGTCTGTAATAATTTAAGAGTCACTGATAATTGCTGATTGTCGGTATTTTTGCAAATGTTAGATGCACCCTTCCTAATTCCCACTTCCTAATTCCCACTTCCCATTTCATAATTCCTAATTCCCACTTCCCATTTCATAATTCATAATTCATAATTCATAATTCCCCGATCAAGATGAATTTAGAGACAATCATCCTAGAGGAAATTAAACAATCAGTAGCGGGTCGAATTAGCTTCGAGCGCTGGATGGATTTAGCTCTCTATCACCCTGATTATGGCTATTACACCTCTGGAAAAGTAGAAATTGGCTCAAAAGGAGATTTTTTTACTTCCTCGTCCCTAGGGGCAGATTTTGGCCAATTGTTAGCAGAGCAATTTGTCGAGATGGCGGAATTTTTGGGCAATTCGCCTGGATTTACTTTAGTGGAAGTGGGAGCAGGTTCGGGGATTTTAGCGAAGGATATCCTTGATTATTTAAGTGATAGCTATGCTGATTTTTATCAAAATCTCAGTTATATAATTATCGAACAATCTCAGAAACTCAGGGAAAGACAACGGGCAACTTTAGCGGGATATTCCCCGGTATCTTGGCAAAGTTGGCCGAATTTAGCTGATAATTCCCTTGTGGGTTGTGTGTTTAGTAATGAATTAATCGATGCTTTTCCTGTCCATCGAGTTGTGATTGAGTCGGGAGAATTACGAGAAATTTATCTGGGATTGGGGGAACCTTTTCAGGAGATTATCGCAGATTTATCCACCGACAGAATCAAAGACTATTTTGATTTAGTGGGGATAAATATTCCCTCCCCACTTTATCCGGAGGGTTATCAAACCGAGGTAAACTTATTAGCTTTAGACTGGTTAGAAACGGTTAATCGGAAACTCGATCGAGGTTATATCTTAACCATAGATTACGGTTACACTGCCGAAAAATATTATCATCCCCAAAGAAGTCAAGGAACCCTACAATGTTATCGACAACACCAGCGTCATGATCATCCTTATTTGTGGGTGGGAGAACAAGATATTACCACTCATGTGGATTTTACTGCTTTACAACGTCAAGGGGAGAAATTAGGCTTAAAAAATCTCGGTTTTACTCAGCAAGGATTATTTTTAATGGCTTTGGGATTGGGAGATAGATTAAATCAACTTTCTCAAGGAAAAATCGATATATTAACTATATTTCAGCGTCGAGATGCCCTACATCAATTAATCAATCCCACCGGTTTAGGAGGATTTGGAGTGTTAATTCAGGGGAAAGGAGTAGAGGAAAGAATACTTCAGGGATTAAGTAAATAACTAAAAAAAAGGGCTGAATGCTGTTAACTTTCAGCCCTAAGAAATGATTAAGCTCCTACGGATTCTTTAGCGGCATACATTACCTCTAAAGTTATTTCACCAATCCCTCGCTCCCGGGCGAATTTTTCGGTATTTCGTTTGACTTTCCCGCGCACAAAACCGGGTATTTTCTGCAATTCTACCGTAGCTTCCTTATTCCAATTTAGGTCAGAATCTGCCGAAATACCTTTAGTAATTACCTCTTTGGTATCATGACCACCGAATATCTCTAATAGGTGATCTTCCATACCCAAAGTAAAGGAATTATAGACCAAATCGGCGATCTGATTAGTGCCTTCGTAACCTAAGAAAGGTTTATAACCGAGGGGGAAATTTTGGATATGAATAGGTGCGGCAATTACTCCACAGGGAATATCTAAACGTTTGCCGACGTGACGTTCCATTTGAGTACCAAATATCGCCGCTGGTTCTAATCGAGCAATAGCATCCCCTATCGCCCCATTATCATCACTAATTAACACTTCATCGCAATATTCACTCACTTGTTCCCGGAACCAATCGGCATCATACTTGCAATAAGTCCCCGCTAAAACCACATGAATTCCCATCTCCCTGGCGAGAATTTTTGTCATAGCGGCTGCGTGGGTATTATCACCAAAAACCACCGCTTTTTTCCCGGTTAAATTCTGACAGTCGATGGAACGAGAAAACCAAGCAGCTTGGGAGATATGCAGAGTTTGTTCATTGATAAAATCTTCGTAATCTACTGCCGCACCTTGAGCATTAATTACCTCTTGAATTTGGCGAATACAGCGTGCTGTTTCCACCACTCCCATGGGGGTAATATCAACGTAAGGCATAGCAAATTCACTTTCGAGATATTTGGCTGTCATTAATCCCACTTCTCGATAGGGAACCAGATTAAACCAAGCGCGGGGCAGATTTTTTAAGTTGTCCACCGAAGCAGCTTCGGGGATAATTTCGTTAACTTCAATGTCCAAATCTGCCATTAACCGCTTTAATTCTGTGCGATCATGTTGGTTATGGAAACCGAGGGTGGTAATACCAATAATATTAACCGAAGGTTTAGGGGTTTTCTGGGAGATAATTTCCCCTTTTCTCTGGGCCTTATCGAGATAATACTTGATAATTTGATAGAGGGTTTTATCGGCCGCTTGTAGCTCATTATAGCGATAGTGGTTGACATCGGCCAGCAGCACATCTCCTTGGGCATCCTGTCGCGCTCTTTCGACAAAGTTTTGTAAATCCTCTTGGAGAATACTGGAGGTACAGGTGGGGGTTAAAACGATTAAATCGGGACTTTCTTCGCGATCTTTGCGAACAATATTATCGACGACTTTTTCTTGGGAACCCCGGGCTAAAACATTACGATCGACAATACTAGCAGTGACGGGGGTAAAATTACGCTCCCTTTCCAACATCGAGCGCATGACGTTAAAATAATCGTCTCCCAGAGGAGCGTGCATGATAGCATGAACATTTTTAAAGGAACTGGCGATCCTTAACGTGCCAATATGAGCGGGACCCGCATACATCCAATAGGCCAATTTCATAGAGGGTTCTCCTACAGTCAGACTTTTTTGATTGTCTCAGACTTTACGGATTTAGGAGTGAACACTTAACGGAAGATTACAAAAAGTCCCCATGCAGATTAAGTATCTTTTCGGGGGAAAATGACACAAATGTTAATATTAACTTTTTTAACAATTTATGTCATGAGGGCAAAAATTTCTTTACCGACCGCTTGGTAACAAAGCCAACCGAAATTCGACCGGGGGTCGGGATAATCTTTGACGATGACTCCCTTTTCGGCCGCTCGTTCAAAAGCGACTAAACGGGGAATTTCTCGCTTAAATAGCGGTAATTTTGCTTCTTCTAGAGCTTTCCGCGCTTCCCGTCCTGTTTTTGTCCGTGAATCCACTTGTGTTAACAGAACTCGATAATTATCGGTCATCGTGGACAGCAATTCTGCCGCTTTAATGGTGACATCGATATCGAGATGATTGGGAGTGGTGGGTAAAATTAATAAATCGCTGCCCTGAGCTAAATCTTTTAACTCGTCTGGCTCCGGCCGGGCCTGGGTATCGACGATAATATGAGTGTATTGTTTTACCAGTCCCGTCGCTCCAGCTTGGGACGCTACCATAAAAGGAAGGGTATCTTCCCGGGACCAATGGAGAGCCGAACGATTTTTATCCGCATCAATCAATAAGGTGGGCGCTTTTTCTTGAAAATAGGCGGCCAAATGAATCGATGTGGTGGTTTTCCCGACCCCTCCCTTCAGTGCTACGACGGAAATAATCATGAACGGCTTGATCGAATAAGTGAGTATTTTCTAGTGTAATCCCAGACGGACTGAAAACCGTTTAAGTTTCCCCCCAGAAAGGCTATCAGTCAGGATTCTAGATTTTTGAGCCTGGCTCTCTCGATATTTTGGTGTAATGTGTTTCTTAATGTTGGATTTTATGTTAGATTTTGGGCTTATGCTCTCCCGATCGATCACTTTTTCTGCTCACCACAACTACGGGAGCGTCTTCAATGTTGAAGCAATTCTTAGCAATAGCGATCGCTTTCATGATTGGGTTAACTGGGGAATTAGTCCTCTCTTTACCCGCTACTCGTTTATCTGATCGAGAAATCTCCCAACAATTACAGACTATCCCGGGCTGGCAGTTACGAGATCAACGGATTGAAAAAACTTTTAAATTTAACAATTTTATCGAAGCGATCGCTTTTGTTAATCGCTTAGTTACTCCGGCTGAATCCCTAGGCCATCATCCTGATATTACCATCAATTACAATCGCGTTACTCTTTCCCTCACTACCCATGACGTGGGAGGTTTGAGTAACTTAGATTTTGATTTAGCTCAACAAATTGATCGTCTGATTCCCTAGTTTTAAATCAGCCTTTAAAGCACACAGCTATTATCTTTGCGAATATCCCAACTACCATCAACACGGAATAAAAATAAACAGCGTTTGTCGGGTGTACCGGAAGCAACTAAAGTAATTCTGCCTAACTGTCCCCAAGAACCTCCTAAACCCCCCCTTGTATCGGCCCAACTAGCGCGATAAATTGTCCCTTGATTACCCACAGGTCCACTAACTCGGCGTAGGGTAGAATTATTAGTATCGATGCTAACACCGCGAGTGATGGGAGTCCAATCGGTGACATTTTCACATTTGTCCCCTTGCACTTTTGCCACTTTAATCTGTTGGGTTTCATTTTCTGCCATGCACAAAGATAGGGGATCAGAACCTTCTCCCGTCGCTTGATAACGGGTATGTTTCCAATGTTGTGATATTTCAAAGGTGGCGATATTTAAGCGAATCCAAGCCATTAAACGATGATAAACAGAAAGGGCAATAGTTAAGAGAATTCCTAATAAAATTAGGGTAACTAACATCTCGACTTGAGTTAAGCCAGAGGTGGATTTTTGCCGATTAAAAAGCTGTAGATTGCCAAAATGTTTTCGAGAAAGGTCGAAGATATTCATGAGCCTCATCTTGCCTTTTTATTTTCAATAAATTATGTAATTAACAAGGAGCAACAATTAATTTGCTC
Organism: Microcystis sp. Msp_OC_L_20101000_S702; assembly: GCF_007095705.1. Classification (NCBI taxonomy): domain Bacteria; kingdom Bacillati; phylum Cyanobacteriota; class Cyanophyceae; order Chroococcales; family Microcystaceae; genus Microcystis; species Microcystis sp. Msp_OC_L_20101000_S702. The sequence goes on along the minus strand of NZ_SFBO01000205.1, from coordinate 25,685 downwards.
TAGGATAATCCACATAATTTCTTGCTGTTATTACGGACAAAATTGACTGCGATCTCTATTTTTCCTGATATGGTCAAAAATGAGCTAAATAAAAGCAATTTTCTGATTTTTTGCTCAATTTAATTTATTTGCTCTGTTTATATAGCCAAATATCCCGCTAACGAATAAATCCCAATTGTCGTCTGGCCTCAAATAATCCGATCGCCACACTAACGGAAAGATTTAAACTTCTCACCCCCGGTTCTGCCATGGGAATATAAACCGTGTCATCGCACTTATTTAATAAATCTGCTGGAATACCGTCGGTTTCACTGCCAAAAAGTAGCCAATCTCCGCTTTGATAGCTGTATTCGACATAACTGCTGCTGCCGCGCACTGTAAACCCGATCGCCCTTCCGCCGCTCTTTTGCTGATATACACAGAAGTCATTAATTGTCAAGTGGTACATGAGTTTTACATGGGGCCAATAATCTAAGCCGGCCCGCTTCAGATAGCGATCGCTAATTTCAAAACCCAAGGGACCTACTAAATGCAATTCTGTCCGCGTTGCGGCGCAAGTACGGGCAATATTACCCGTATTTGGCGGAATTTGCGGATTGATTAAAACCACTCGTAAAATCGCTTCAGTCATCATTAATCAGTAATCAGTTATCGGTTATCGGTTATCAGTTCACTGTTCACGGCAAAAAACTCCCCACCTCTCAATTCATAATTGATAATTTAAATTTATAATTCCCACTTCCCATCTCCCTTGGGTGAGGACTAACTATACTAGATTCTGCCCCACCCTAGTCAAACTTATTTTAATTTAATTGGTATAACTATCCATACTCAACGGGACTAAATCGCCATGGATGGTCAAACCTAACAACATTGTTGCATTAGCGGGGATTAAATTGCCTGTAAGAGCGCAAATCTCATTTTTTCTAGCTGTAGCGTTAAATACTGCCCTTATATCACCAGCACAAAACTGAGGTCGATAATCTCCTGATTTCTGCTGAACGAAATTCCATAAGACATCGCGAATGAGTGCTTGATAACCTTGATTGCCAGAAATCTCTTTCAGCTTGTCTTTGAGGACTCTTTCCAGACGAATGCTGGTGACTTCCATCTCGGTAGTGGTGGTGCGTGTGATTGTCCGCATAATTTTTTTTCTCCCAAATACTAAAACCTATTGGTGCTACAAGTGTAGTATAAGCAAGATACCTTTAACAAGCACAACCAGCGAAACCATCACCTCTGCTGCTCTTTTATTGTTACCTCTAAGGAAAAACCGCGTCTAGTCAGAATCCTATTTTGCTGCTAGAAAAAACATTGCTTATAGCCTATTTATTAAGAAAATTTTAGGTAGAGTGCGTTAGGTAATCTCTCATTTGTAGGAAAAAAATCAAGCTCTTGTTAAGGAACGGATATTTAATGAGTAAAAATTATTAGACAAAGGACAAGAGAGGCATTTATTATCCCGATTTACTCTATTATTGGTCAAGTAAACCATCTTTAATTTCCCTTCTGATCTCATCTAAGTATTGGGAAGATTGCTGATAATTAGTATGATCTTTATCGTTTATTTCTACCCCTTCTGCTAGTTTTAATACTGATGTATGATTGGGATCAATAAATTTTGGGATCGGTAATTTAATTGGGATAACTTGATGATTAGAAAAATAGGTGGCAAAATCAAAATAGCCGAATTTAGAATCAAAAACAATCCATTCTTTGTCAATTAATTGTAGCTTAGGATCTTTGACATCAAAAGCGTATAAAAAAGCGGCGGTATAAAAACCCGCATAATATAAAAAGTCATTATCATTGCTAAAACTGCAACCAGAAGCTGTAGTGGGATGACCAGGACATATATGAGGTATAAATTCTTCTCTAGAATGATATTTTTGTATTTTTTCTAACACATAACTATCGTATTTAGGACGACAACAACATACGGTATGACCATAGACAGACGTTAAATAAAATCTATCTCCTTTATATCTCAATCCCAAGGAACATTCATCATAACTTAAATCAACCATATCTCCCCCCTCTCCATAGCCTCTATTGTTAGAAGTTTTCTTGTAATAGAAGCTATAATGAATATCTCCATCCGTGCCATTATATTCTTTTTTTCGGAGACGAATAGCATTGATTAATTTAATCCAGTCAGACTTCAGCATAAACAGCAATCGCATTGATTAAATAATTAACCATTATTATAGCAGTTATCTTAACGGTGAGATAGGAAGTTTTGGTTTTGGGGAGCCTGTCGTCGGTCGTCCATAGCAAATTAGGTTATACTTCATCTTGATAAGAAACGCTGTCCTATACCCAAACCCCTAGAAAAAATTGTTATTGTTCCTCAGATTGACAATAACTCTAATTGTCTCCCCTCTAGGTCTTTAACCCTGATATTTTCTTGAGAATTTCTGGATAAATCTAAAGCTTTAATCACCTCTTTTGCCACTGCTTTTACCACGGGAATAGCCACAGAATTGCCGAACTGTTTATAAGCTTGGACATCGCTAACAACAATCTGAAAACTATCGGGAAATCCCTGTAATCTTGCCCATTCTCTGGGGGTCATTCTGCGGACGAATAACTTATTTACCTCTCCCTTGATGCGAGTAACGGGAGTAAAATTAGTCAGTCTTTGATCGATAACTAAATTTCTTTCTTTTCCCATACCTCCCACCACAATAGCATTAGCGATCCCATCGGGAGAAATAATCTCATAACCGAACCCATTACCTTTATTTTGGTGTCTGGCCCTGTGTTTAAACAAGGTTTCTAAATACTGATTAGAGAGATAATATTTAACGCTGACTTCCTTTTCTTCTAGAATATCTTTGAGACAAGTTTCTTGATGGGTTGGTTGAGGATAGGAAAAATGGTAAATATTTAAATCTTCTCGAAAACCGACGATAAAAATTCGGGGACGGTTTTGAGGAACCCCAAAATATCTGGCATTTAAAATCTGGGGACTAGGGACAAAATAATGCAAATCCTTTTCTAATATATCTAAAATAGTTTTTAAAGTTTTACCTCGATCATGATGGACTAAACCCTGGACATTTTCTAAGATAAAAGCTTTCGGTTTCTTTTCGTGTAATATCCGGGCAACTTCAAAAAATAAGGTTCCGCGTGCATCTTCAAAACCGTGTTTTCTGCCGGCGATACTAAAGGCTTGACAGGGAAAACCGCCGCAGAGTATATCATGATCGGGGACAGTTTTTGCCTCTAATTTTCTGATGTCTTGATTATCAGGTAAATGACCATAGTTAGCTAAGTAAACCTTTTGGGAGTGAGGATCGATTTCCGAGGAAAAAACGCATTGACAACCGAGATTCTCTAGAGCGATTCTAAATCCTCCTATACCGGCAAATAAATCAATAAAAGTCCACATATTTTCTCTATTCTAAGCTTCCGTTTTGATCCCAGAGACGATATTAAACTGGCTATCTTAGATTTTAGTATAAATGCTCGCATCTTTTTCCTCGCCAAAAAAATCAGGAGCAGAATTTCTACTCCTGATAACCTATTCACTTTAGACTTGCCAATTTATTGGAATATACTGGCAACTTTGGCGCTTACGTCCGGTTGAGTTTCAGCGTAGATATTTTGACGAGTAGCGGCGATTTCTGTGTAAGCTTGACGCACTTCCGAGTTAACTGCCACCGTTTTCACATCGTAGATACGGGTAGCCAGTTGGGGATAAAAACCGATAGCGACAATCAAAGCGAGGAAAGAGACAGCGATAAAGATTTCTCTGGGTTTAGCGTCAATATATTCTGATTCGTCAGGAAGGACACAGCTAGTACCAAAACAAACTGCTTGTTCGTTGCTTTTGTTGGGGGTAATGTTAGTAATATCGCAGGAAGAACCATCTCCGTAGAAAACTTGACGAAGCATGGAGAGTAGATAAATCGGGGTGAGGATTAAACCAACGGAAGCGAGGAAGACAGTCACAACCCGGAAGGTTTGGCTATAAACGTCACTGCTAGTGACACCGATAAATACAGTAATTTCACTGGCAAAACCGCTCATTCCGGGTAACGCTAGGGAAGCCATGGCGCCGGCAGTAAAGAGAGCGAAGACTTTCGGCATCGCTTGAGCAATCCCACCCATCTCGTTTAAAGCTAAGGTATGGGTGCGGTCGTAGGTGACACCAGCAAGGAAGAATAAGACGGCGGCAATTAAACCATGGGAGAGCATTTGTAACATAGCGCCGCTAATACCCACATCGGTAAAGGAAGCAATCCCTAAAAGGACGAATCCCATGTGTGAAACCGAGGAATAAGCGAGACGGCGTTTCATGTTTTGTTGACCGAAGGAAGCGAAAGCACCGTAGATAATATTAACGACACCGAGAATCGCTAGAATCGGAGCAAAGTAGATGTGTGCATCGGGTAGAAGGCCCATATTAAGGCGGATTAAACCGTAACCACCCATTTTGAGGAGAACACCAGCGAGTATCATCGATACAGGTGCAGAAGCTTCACCGTGAGCATCGGGGAGCCAAGTATGGAGGGGGAAGATGGCGAGTTTGACCCCGAAAGCGATTAATAAACCAGCGTAAAGGAATAATTCTAAAGCGAGGGGATAATCTTTAAATCCTAATTCCGCCATGTCAAAGGTCATCGTACCACCACCGTAAAGGGCCATGGCTAGACCAGCAACGAGGATGAAGATAGAAGCGGCGGCGGTGTAGAGTAAGAATTTAGTGGCGGCATAACGACGTTTTTGGCCACCCCAGATGGAAACGAGTAGATAAACGGGAATTAACTCGATTTCCCACATTAAAAAGAATAATAATAAGTCTTGGGCGACGAAAACACCAATCTGAGCGGCGTAGAGCAACAGCATCAGGAAGTAGAATAAACGGGGTTTACGGTCCACTTGCCATGCGGCCAAGATAGAAAGGGTTGTCACCAATCCTGCTAATAAAACTAACGGTGCCGAGATACCATCCACCGACACCGCCCAACTTAAACCAATTTGGGGAACCCAATCGATTTTTTCTACTAATTGTAGGTTGGGGTTGCTTAAATCATATTTTTGTAAAAAGACGTAACACATTAATATAAAGTCTGCTAGTCCGACTCCAAGAGCAAACCAACGAACGGTTTTTCCTTCCTTGTCGGGGATTACAGGGATTAGGAAGGAGGAAAGCAAGGGGAGCAAAATGATGGCAGTGAGCCAGGGGAAGTTAGCCGTTAGCATGGCAGTAAGAAAAAATACCTATTTCGTTATGTGTTCATTTTATGCGACTTTGTAAAATTTTGTGAATATTTTTTCTCCTACCTTTACCATAGAATTTTATCTATAGTTGGCGTATCATCATCGATTAACCCAAATAGGCCTGTTTGACCCGCTCATCCCTGAGTAAATCCCCGGCTTTTCCCGCGATAGTCAAGCGTCCCGCTTCCAAAACATAGCCGCGATTGGCAGTTTCTAGGGCTAAATTGGCGTTTTGTTCCACTAACAGGATAGTTACTCCCGATTCATTTAATTTACGGATAATACTGAAGATTTCTCGCACTATCTGCGGCGCTAGTCCTAAACTGGGTTCGTCTAGTAACAATAACTTGGGACGACTCATTAAAGCTCTGGCGATCGCCAGCATCTGTTGTTCCCCACCGCTTAGGGTTCCCGCTAACTGCTCTCGGCGCTCCGATAGTCGGGGAAACAGTTGCCACTGCTCTTCGATATCGCTTTTTACTCTTAGGCGATCGCTCCTCGTATAGGCACCTAACTGCAAATTTGTCAAGACTGTTTGACGAGCTAAGATTCTTCTACCTTCCGGACTATGGGCAATTCCCCGTTTAACGATTTCATGGGGCGGTAAATGGGTAATATCTTGACCCTGATAAATTATTCGCCCGGTCTTTGCCGTTAAAAGCCGAGATATCGTCTTTAGAGTCGTCGTTTTTCCTGCTCCGTTCGCTCCAATCAGGGTGACAATTTCCCCCGTTTCTACCCTTAAGCTGACCTGCTGTAATGCCTTTATTCCGCCATAATTAACCGATAAATCGTTAATTTCTAACATAAACCCCGTCAAATCCCAATAGGATCACTATAGCAGTGATCAGTTACCAGTTATCAGTGATCAGTTACCAGTGATCAGTGATCAGTTATCAGTTATCAGTGATCACTGATCAGTTACCAGTTACCAGTTACCACTGATCAGATGTGAGTTTTTGGTCAGTCCCGATGAAAAAATTTTCACCCCCACAGATGAAAGAGGTTTCCTTCCCTACACCCCACACCCTACACCCTACACCCTACACCCTCTTTCAAGTCAGGGATAAGGAGGAATCCCGATCATTTGTACTGAATTTTCCAAGACGCATTATTGAGTGAGGGGTATTGAGTAGCATTAACAGTGCTGTCTTTTCACTGCTTACTGTTTACTGATAACTGTTTACTGATAACTGATAACTGATTATCTGCCTAAAACTTCCAAGACCACTGGGGCAACTCCCGATTGGAAGACACCGATAATCGCTGCCGCACCTCTGGAGAGGTCGATGACGCGACCACCAGTAAACGGACCGCGATCGTTAATTCTGACCACCACCGAGCGCCCATTACGCAGATTAGTTACCCTAACCCTAGTGCCGAAAGGTAGATAGCGATGAGCGGCAGTTAAACCACCAGAGTTAAAAGTCTCACCACTAGCGGTGCGACGACCGTGGAAACCAGGACCATACCAAGAGGCCATTCCCCGTTTACGGGGGCGACTGCTGGTTTTTGTCCCCTGGGTTGTTTTTGGCTTCTCTGCTGGTGTCACTGAGGCAGGATTGCTGGCCGGGGCCGGTTTGACTTGATTGGGTTGTGATTGGGGTTGTATCGTCGAAGGAATGGCCTCTTGGGTTCGGGGTGTAACGCTTGCCGGGACGGTATTTTCTTTGTCCACTAGGGACTCCAAAGTTTTTAGAATTTCGTTAGCATTATCTTGAACCGAACGTGATACTTTAATATCTGAATCGGATGTTCGACTATTAGAAAAAGCGGACAGAACGGTTTGAGTAGTTGACTCGATAACAGTTTGACGACCTACGCTAATATCCGTCAAGCTGTTGCTGTGTCCTGCTGTCTGGGAACAAATTATCGAGGCTGTAGTCCCCACTACCGTAAGGGCGGTTACAGCTTGTAGTTTGTTGATCAGTTGTTTATTCATAGACCTTCTTATTGTGCGTTAGCAAGTTCCCAATGCAAAGCTGAAGGAATTTGCTAACATTCCTTTTTGCTTGCAAAGCTAACTTGGTTGCGTTCTGTTCAACCCTATCACGGAAAATTGGTTGGTCATTACGAGAATTTATATCGTTATCGGGCAAGAGAATCAAAAATTTAAATAAAGGGTTGACTTGCGCTAAGAACCAAGTTAAGATGGGAAGTTTTTAATTTTTTGTCTCCTAGAGGGGGTCAAGGTTAGGAAAACTTGGGGAATTAGTGAAATTTCGAAAGGTAATAACGCTAGTATTGACAAGGCTTTCAAGGATTATCAGCCCCCCCCGATTTCCCTCTATAGCTGCAGATAATGGTTAATAAAACTGTTTTCTTCGCTACAAAAAACCAGATTTTTAATATCAATGTTAAATCGGACTAAGAATCAAAGATTAAAAATTATAATAGGGGCTTGACAAGGAACTAAAAATAAGGTGTTATTAGCCAAACTTAACAACGTAATCAGAAATGCTGATACAGGCTAATAATAAATCCTGTTTAAAAGGGATAGGGAAGTGGGGAAGTGGGGAAGTGGGGAGTATTTTGCTGTGAACAGTGAACTGAAAACCCGCATCTGAATACTGAATACTCACTCCTAACCCCACGAAACGCTTTTTCGGCAAACCCTATATATATAGATGGCCGATGTCCGAACGGGTGTGGGGTGTAGGGAAAGAAACCTCTTTCATCTGTGGGGGTGAAAATTTTTTCATCGGGACTGACTGGAAAGAGGGTGTAGGGTGTAGGGAAAGAAACCTCTTTCATCTGTGGGGGTGAAAATTTTTTCGTTGGGACTGACTCCTAACCCCACGAAAAGCTTTTTCGGCAAACCCTATCTAATGTGTGTTGGGTTTACTTGGGTCAATCCAACCGACAAGAGCGGCTATAAAATCTAATATAATCAAGACAGCAGGTCATCCCATAGGTAATTCTCAAATGAATTATAAGATTGACATAGAACAAGAAGAAGATGGACGATATATTGCTGAAATCGTCGAACTTCCGGGAGTTTTAGTCTATGGCAATAGTCAACAGGAAGCTATTGCTAAAGTTCAAGCACTTGCCTTGCGTGTCTTAGCCGATCAACTTGAACAGGGAGAACTTCCAGAAAATCACCTAAATTTATCATTTGTTGCTCTATGAGTCAATGGTCAGCAACGAAAGCCAAACAAGTTTTAAAAGCATTAAAAAGCATAGGTTGGAAAATTAAACGCAGTGGACTGTTTCAGCTAAAATAGGGCAATAGATTTCGGCTTAAAGTCTTAAATTATAGAATTTATAGCATTTTTCTAATACACCAAATTAACTGAAACAATCCAGGGTGTGTTAGCGATAGCGTAACACACCAATTTAATAATAAATTTGCTGCGTGGGGAGCGGATTATTGATTTTGGTTTTTTAACAGAATTGGTAGCCGCAAACACACACCCTACCAGATCAGCGATCGCACTCAACCTAATATCAACAGACTTTCTGTTTCACTATCAAAAAATTCAACAATAATTAAAAAATAACCTCTTAAAATTTCGATAATCTTTGCAGTGGGACTATTACCAATACGAAGATAGATAAATTTTGGTGGATGACCATATAATAGACTGCGCTGATGAAAATCGGCATCTTTAGAGACAATTACAAAATCGTTGAATTTGGCAAATTCCCAGATAAGTGCATCATCAGTATTGATCAGTCCTAAAGTCTTGACGTGCTGGGAATCAGAATATAAATCAATTATTTTATCAATAATCCGATCTGACAAATTTTCATCTAATAACAGTTTCATAAAGAGGTGATAAATAATTTTTTCTCTCGATCAGCAGCAAAAGCCAAACAAGCTTTGATATCCTCGGAAGTTAATTCTGAAAAATCCTCAAGAATTTCTGCTTCTGTCATTCCTGCTGCTAAATATTCTAGAATATCGTACACAGTTATACGCATTCCTCGAATGCAGGGTTTTCCGCTTCGTTTTCCAGGTTCAATGGTAATAATGTTTTGGTAACTCATAATGCTTTAACTATTTTTACCTTCCCAATTATATCTTATTCGATGACAGAGATCGCACTCCACCCCACCGACAAGAACGATCACACTTCAACTTCGTACCACTCTTAGGGTGTGAAGTGCGAAAGCATAATGCACCAATTTAATAATAAATTTGCTGCGTCGGGTGCGGATTATTGATTTTGGTTTTTCATCAGAATTAGTAGCCGCAAACACGCACCCTACAAAATTAGCAGATTAGCTATCTTAATCGGGATTTCTCCAATCTCTGAAATTACTATAGTAAAGAAATTCTTGAAAACCTTCTTTGATTTTAGCATCTACATCCGTTCTAGCTAATATTGTTTCGATAATTGCTCCTATTTCCGAGTCAATTGTTATTCTAGCTAATGCCGTCAAAAGTCCAATAATTTCCCCTTCAGCCTTATTAGCTAGTTGTTGAATAATGGGTAAAGTTTGAGCGTGATCTCGCCAATGGTTTGCTAAAGCTTCAATTGCTCTATGTTCACCCTTATTAGCTTGTTGTTGAATAATGGGTAAGGTTTGAGGATTATCTCGCCAATGGTTTGCTAAAGCTTCAATCGCTTTTGATTGACCCTTGTTAGCTTGTTGTTGAATAATGGGTAAAGTTTGAGGATTATCTCGCCAATGGGTTACTAAAGCTTGAATTGCTAGACTTTTACCCTTGTTAGCTTGTTGTTGAATAATGGGTAAAGTTTGAGGATTATCTCGCCAATGGGTTGCTAAAGCTTCAATTGCTTCTGATTTACCCTGTCTAGCAAATTCCTGTAGATAAACTAACGCCTCAGAATGAATTTTAGCAATTCTAGATAATTGAATAACAGCTTGATCTTGAACATACCAAACATTTCTTTCAGTTGCTATAGCTTGAAGAACACTCCATCCTGTCCGATGATCTTGCCAAATTGCTCCAATTTTAGCAACTGTTTTTTCCTTAAAATCAGTATCAGCATACCTATAAGACGATTTAGTTAATGATTGAAGACTATCTAACAATCGCTGACTTAGTTCAACATAAATAGACTGGTTTCGCAATTCTCCATAACAATCTGCTGCCAAAAAAAGATGAGCAAATCCCTTGTCTTTTTCCTCCATATCAATGAGATAGTTAATTAATTCTTCAGCAACTTCTTTGGGAAATTCTGCACTTAGCATCCCCATCAATAAACATAAAACTTCTTTCCAAACAGGATCTGAATAATGTTCTCCAAATACTTTGGTTTTCAATTCCTCAAGAGTAATTCCGTCTGGGAATCCTCGGTTTTTAAATCTTTCATAAAACTCGCAAGCACAAAAGTATTCTAAAAAAGTTCGATGAACAAAAGCAAAAGCATTGCCACCTAAAGAACAAAGAATAAAATTACGATAGCGCAGTTGTTTGATAATTAAATCAGTCAGATCACTAGCCACTCGTTTGTTAATTTCTGTTTTTTCAAGATATTGAGTCAAAACATTTTCTAATTCTTCCTTATAGATTAAATTAGCTGCTAACCCTTTTTCTCCTGCTTGCATGGCACTTGCGACTAAACGCAGAATGTCCCTTTTATGTCGTAGATCAATATTGTAAAGATATTTTTTCAGTTCAGGATCAATTAATCCTTCCTTGGTTTTAAAATCCCATTGATGTAATAACACCTCTGACGCTTTTTCATAAAGTTTTGAGCGATATCTTTGTAATTCTTGAGTTCGGTTCAGAATAGCCATCATCGTTAATAATAAAGGATTTCCTGCTAATTCTCGAATCGCTTTTGACTCCTTAATTGCCTTTTGTAAACGTTCTTGTTTTTGGGTTTTATCATCTCGATTTTCAAAAGCTAAATCATGCCAACGTTTGATAAAATCTTCAATCTGATCTTTATCTAAATCTTGGATCATAAAATGTTCAAAACCAGCATGATTTAATTCTTCTGCTTTATATCCTAACCAGCGAGAAGTTACTATAATCTGCACTTGAGGATATTGAATACTAAAACGTTTGATATCCGTGACAATTTCTTCTCTTAATTGAGGATTAAAAACTTCATCTAAGCCATCAAAAAGCACAACAACTTGACCCTTTTTAAGCTTATCATCTAAAGCAAGTTGATTGAGATGACAAATCAGATTACCTTGATGGAAAAATTCTAGAATATTCTTACACTTTTTTTCATTCTTATCTCTGGCATAAATACGCAATTCTATCAAAAGAGGAAGGGGAAGCAAAACACGATGACTGAGTTCTTTTTCAGCCCAATTTAAAGCTAAATACTGCAATAAACTCGATTTTCCCGCCCCCGGATCGCCTAAAATTACAGTTCGTCGGTATTCAGAAGAATTGATGATATTCAAAACAGGATCTAATTTTTCATTCAGATATTCTCGCCGTTTTCGTTCTAGTTCTGCTTGTATTTGTTCTAACTCCGCTTGAGTAATTTCTCCCCTATCTACAAGTTCCTGCAGCACTTCTTTAGGTAATTCATAAAGTTGAGGAATAAACTGTTTACATCGTCTCACATTTTGCGGCACAAACATTCGCCAGAGTTTGATTTGCTCATAAGTCGTTGTGTCTAAACATTCTAATTTAAGATGGCCATATTCCTTTTTTAAGCCTTCCGCATAGTTATCTAAATTATAATCTGTTTTAACTCCTGCTATTTCTTGAATATTTTGGCTATCTTTATTCTGTAACTTAACTAAAAAAACGGCTCTTAGCTTTTCAGAATTTTCAATAATTTCCTGAGTTTTTCTCAAATAAAATTTACCTAGTTTTTCCCAGTTAAATTCAGCAGGTAACGGCGATAAATTAAGTCTTTGCCAAGATTGAGCTAACGTCAAAGTATCAAGAATTTGACAATCAATATCAAAAGCATCCCCTAAAATAGGTTTAACTTGGTCATCTTTAATGAAAGTCTTGAGAGGTTTTTCAAAGTTTTTAATTTGATCATCCTCCAGATCGGCCATTTCTAACTGTTGCTGAAAGAGTTCTAAAAACTCCTTCATTGCTTTGCCATAAGCTTCTTTTTGAACATCTTTTTCAGGTAAGTGTAACACTTTACCTAGACTGTTTTTAAAAAATTCCTTTCCGTAATCTTTTGCACCCTCTTTTGCCAACTCTTGCATTACTGAACGAACAAGCGAACCTGCGGCTTGAGTAACCCCCCAGACAATTAACGGGTCAACCATGGCGATAAACTTAAGATTCTGTGGATACTATCTAAGCTTACCAACTTTAATCGTTTTTCGTCTATCGTTCCGACAAATGAAGAGAACGATTTAAAATATCCTCAATACCGTAGGGACAAACTGGGGGAAACTCTAATCCCGTCTCTCTAAAGGCATCGCAACAAGCAACAGCATAGAGTTTAAATAGGCTTTCATCGGTTAAATATCGCTTTAAACTGGGGCTATCGTCCAAATAAAGCCTAATATTAGCTCTTTCTTGTTGAATAGTTCCCAACCAACCCCTGGATCGCCGTTGAGGTTGATAGTCCCACTTTAATAAATGATGCAAAATTAATCTGAGACTAGCAAGTAAGCGATCGCGCTCCCGTTTCGACAAATCCCGCACCTCTTCGACTAAATTCTCAATATCCAACTCGGAAAACCGACCGGAAGCTAATAAATCGGCCATTTGTTCGGCCCAAAGTCCAAAGTCTTGCTCATAGGATGCCGTCATCGATTTATCTCCTTCTAAGCTCAATTAACATTATATTGAACCTCTTGCATAATTAATTTTTGATGGTTCAAAAACAGCAAAAACAAGGATTAAATTACCCAAAATCTGTAAATTATGATTAATTGATGACCGGGAAACTGGTATCTTTTCAAAGATCGCCGAACCATTAACGGGTTTTGCGTCTTCGGATGACATTATTAGAATAACGAGAAGGTTTTGGCCGGGGTTCTTTTCCCCCTCCCAATTCGCGACTAACTTGCTGAAAAATATCCCGTCGCAGCACAGGATATTCCCCTATCCACTGGTCGAGTTGGGGAAGATGGACATCAGAAAGTTGATTGATATCCCCTAAATCGGGATCTCGAGACATTAACAAAGCTTCGGCCACCATTCCGGGACGGATCGATTTATGAATGCGTTTGAGGGGAGCGCGAACGATCGCCGAAAAACCAGTTTGATCACCGATTTCTAGATTAATACAGCGTTGGCGATTTTCGATAATCTCTAATTCCCCGCGTTTATTGACCCTTTCTTCTTCCCCGATTAATTCCTCGGTTACAAAAGCATCGAAAACGCGACCGCGCCAAAATCCCCCGTAGGGAAGACGACGATAGGTATTATTGCGAACACTGGCCCAATAAACCGGACCCCAGAGCCAATATAAACCGGCGATAATGTCGAAAATCAGTTTAATTGTTAAACCACCTGGGCCGAATAAATTACCGATTAACCAAGCTGCGGTGAGAGCGATGATAGAAATAAATAAACGGCGCAGAAAATCAGACCATTTACCCCAATAGTGAGCGTACTGGGGACCTGTGGCGATAATCGGGACAATTTGCTCGATCGATTGACGGGTAAGGGGAACCAACATTATCAGTTATCGATTATCAGTTATTAGTTATAGTGTGCCTAATTGACTCGTGAATGGGTAGGCTCTAGAAGAGGACGTTTACCTTTCATTTAGGCTCGCTGTATCAGTTATGACAGCATTTCTCATAACTAGATGAAGTGTAACCTAATTTGGTATCGACTACCGACTTCCCAAAAGGAAAATTTTGTACCTCATCACTAAGATAAATGGTATAGTTTTGGGTAATTGTCTATCTGTTGGTCGCCATTCATACCATCGCTAAAAGCTCAGGACTTCCGGCGAAATTTCAGTTAAAAGTTAAATCCCTCAAGAAGTCCAATGAAACAATCTATAATAAAACCAATGCTGTTTTGTTCCCAAAGACTGCCACCATGACTTCTTCCCCAGTTAAATCCTTAACTTCTCAGACTGTAACCACTCAACATTTACCCCCTTTAGAAAATGGGGACCGCTTAATTCGTCCCGAATTCGAGCGCCGTTATCAAGCTATGCCAGGATTAAAAAAAGCCGAACTTATCGAAGGAGTTGTGTATATGGCATCCCCATTAAGGTTTAAATTTCATGCTGAACCCCACGGCAATCTTGTTGGTTGGCTATGGACATACAAAGTTGCTACCCCCCAAGTACAAATGGGTATTGAGCCAACAGTTCGCTTGGATATCGACAACGAACTACAGCCGGATGGGGTGTTATTAATCAGTCAAGAAAGCGGGGGAAAATCAACCCTAAGTGTAGAGGGATACCTAGAAGGATCGCCGGAATTAGTGGTAGAAATTGCCGCTAGTAGTGCCGCCATAGATTTAGGTGATAAAAAACGTGCTTATCGACGCAGTGGCATTCAAGAATACCTTGTTTGGCAAGTATTTGACCAAAAAATTGATTGGTTTAATTTAGAAAATGGCGATTATATTTCTTTGTTACCCAACCAAGAAGGAGTGATTTGCTCTCTAGTATTTCCGGGTTTGTGGTTAGATATTTCAGCCATGCTCAACGGCAATATGTCACGGGTGTTAGACATCTTAAAAGCTGGAATTAACTCGGTAGAACATCAAGAATTTATCCAAAAGTTAACTGCAACGCAGTCAGGGGAAGCCAAATGAAACCTCCAGCTATTCTCATTTTAGGAGAAACCAGCCTCCCCGTTGCTCGTCAAGTGCAAATGGCCCTACCGGAAGCAGTGGTTTATGGGTTAATAGATCGTACCCATTCGGCTGATTTTACCTATACTAATTTTGGCGAAACGGTGCGAGAATTTTTCCAGACGGGAACGCCAATTATTGGCATTTGTGCGGCGGGTATTTTAATTCGCACTTTAGCACCTTTATTAACTAATAAATGGCAAGAACCGCCTGTATTAGCAATCGCAGAAGATGGCAGCGCCGTAGTGCCTTTGTTGGGGGGTTTACAAGGGGTTAATGATCTCGCTCGTCAAATTGCCTCGGTTTGGCAAATTTCCCCCGCAATTACCACCACTGGTGATATTAGATTTAAAACGACTTTATTATCGCCACCCCCGGGTTATCAGTTAGTTAATCCCGATGATGCTAAGAAGTTTTTGTCCGATTTATTGGCGGGTGAAAAAGTAAAATTAATCGGTGAAGCGGACTGGTTAAAAAATAGTAATTTACCAATTTCATCAGCAGCAAAATTGAGCATTGAGATTATAGATAAAAATAACTTAAACTTGGCAAAACCTAGCAGTAACTGTTTAGTTTATCTCTGTGAAGAAAGCCAGCAAATTAAGGAAAAATCTGGTTTGTCCCCGGGGGATTTGGATCAAGAAAGTCAAGGTAAATTAGCCATAGTCGGAACTGGACCGGGTGCGCTAAATTGGATGTCGCCGGAAGTTCGAGAAGTGTTGGAAAAAGCCACGGATTGGGTGGGTTATAAAACCTATTTGGATTTGGTAGAATCCCTGAGAAAACCAGAAATTGTCCGCCACGAATCGGATAATCGGGTGGAACTCGATCGCGCGGAAATTGCCCTAGATTTAGCGGCTAAGGGGCGATCGGTTGTCTTAGTTTCCTCCGGAGATCCCGGAATTTATGCCATGGCCGCGGCCGTGTTTGAGGTATTAGAAAAAAAAGCAAAACCGGCATGGCAGCAGGTGGCCATTCAGGTCTGTCCGGGGATTTCGGCCATGCAAGCGGCGGCTGCTAGGGTTGGCGCACCTTTAGGCCATGATTTTTGTGCGATTTCCCTATCGGATATTCTCAAATCTTGGCAAGTGATTTCTCAGCGTATTGAGTTAGCGGCCCGGGCCGATTTAGCGATCGCATTTTATAATCCTGTGTCTCAAGAGCGCACTTGGCAATTGGAGAAGGCAAAAGAGATTTTATTACAATGGCGATCGCCGCAAACTCCCGTGGTACTAGCGCGTAATTTAGGGCGAAAAGGGGAAACAGTGACGGTGAAATTCCTAGAGGATATGACTATTAAAGATGCGGATATGCGGACTATAATTTTGGTCGGATCGAGTAAAACTCGCCTTATTGGGCAAGGTAAAACAAAACAATGGGTTTATACTCCACGTCACTATTAAAAGGATTAATGATACTCAATCCCCCCGGCTACGATCGAATTATCTTAATCTGTAAGGTAAGTTGCCAAAAAGGAGACAATTGTGCGACGGGGAAGACATAAAATTTTTATCGGGATGGCCCCTGGAGTCGGGAAAACCTACAAAATGCTGGAGGAGGGACATAGCCTCAGAAAGCAGGGAACCGACGTGGTGATTGGACTTCTCGAAACCCACGGCAGAAAAGAGACCGCCGAAAAAGCCGAGGGATTGGAAATCGTACCAAGAAAAATCCTAGAGAAAGAGGGATTCACTCTCTCGGAAATGGATACGGAAGCGATTATCGCCCGCTCGCCGCAGCTGTGTCTGATTGATGAATTGGCCCACACGAATGTACCCGGTTCGGAGCGAGAGAAACGCTTTCAGGACGTAGAGATAATTTTGTCCCAGGGAATCGATGTTTACTCTACCGTGAATATCCAGCATATCGAGAGTTTAAACGATCTGGTTGCTAGGATCACCGGGGTGGTGGTGCGGGAGAGAATACCCGATCGAATTTTGGAGGAAGCTGATGAAGTGATTGTGGTAGATGTCACCGCCGAAACCCTAGAGGAAAGATTATTAGCAGGAAAAATCTACGCTCCGGAAAAGATCCAACCATCTTTAAATAATTTCTTTCAACGGCGTAATTTAATCGCCCTACGGGAACTCGCCCTGCGCGAAGTGGCCGATACAGTAGAAGAAGAAGCGAGTAATTCGACATTTATCGGTCAATCCTGTCCCGTTCACGAACGGGTATTAGTTTGTGTTTCCACCTATCCCAACTCTTTACGATTATTACGTCGAGGAGCGCGGGTAGCAGGGTATATGAACGCGGAATTTTTCGTGATTTTCGTCGATAACCCCGATCGCTTTCTCACCAGAGAGGAGGCTTTACATATCGAAACCTGCCAACGTTTATGTGGGGAATTCGAGGGGAAATTCTTACGGGTTAAAAGCTATCAGGTGGCTGAAGCGATCGCAGAGGTAGCCGAGCGGGAACGAATCACCCAGATTGTAATTGGGGAGAGCCTTCAATCGCGCTGGAAGCATTTCATCAAAGGTTCTTTCACCCAAAAACTTATGCGCCTGATCTGGCAGAAAAATATCGATCTTCACATCATCGCCACCGATCCAAAAGTACCAGTTAAAGACGCGCGAGGCAAGGGGGTGAAAAGATAACCACCGCTCTGCTATTTACCAGCGAAGTGGTGAAAGAATTTTCCTTCTAAGTATCTAAGCAAAATTAATTACACATCTAAGCCACTACTCCGTGAGACTTCTGCTGATGTGAGCAAACAGAGAACTGAAAACTCAAATCCGATCCCTAATAGCTGTCTCCCGTCTCCTGTCTCGGAGTCTCCTGTCTCGACTAGGAAATTAATTTTGCACGACTACTTACTAACAACAGGTTTCAAGATTTTAAGTCCCACTACTTATAAGCTGTTGACTATCTAAATTATTGGTTAAGACTGTCTATGATCGGTGAGAAGGAGGCTGGGTCGAGGCAGTTCGATCATTTGTACTAAACTTTTCAGGACGCGGTTTAAATATAGTACAGTTTATCTATAGGAGGATTTCGGCAAAACATGAAAATTATCGCCTACACCTATACTAACCCCCTGATCGATAGTCCTCCCGATGCCTCGATTTGGGACTATTCTCCCGAACAAGTGTATCAGGATTTTGGCGATCGCTCACAGCGGCAGCAACTACTCTGCGATTGTCAAGGGACTCCCCCCCGACTGCTGATCCTGCATCGCCTAGCAGAATTAGGAGACAATGGCACGGAAGTTAGCAAAATTTTACAATCCTTAGAAGCCCTCGACATAGATATAATTGCCCTGGAAGACCCAGATTATAAGCTGAATTTTGCCAAGATTCTGCAAGAAATATCAAAAAACGAACTAAGTAATCGTTTAAAAGCAGGTCACGCTCGCAATCGTCTGCAAGCTTTACCTCCCCCCGGAAAAGCACCCTACGGTTATCGTCGTGGCAAGGAGCGTTATATACTCGATCGCAGTACCGCGCCAGTAGTCAAAGACTTTTTTGATCGCTTTTTGATTTCCGCTTCCCTGCGTTCCACGGTGCGCTATCTAGAAAAACGCTACGGTAAAAAGATATCGGTAGCTACTGCCCATAAATGGCTGACCAATCCCGTTTATCGCGGCGATTTGTGCTATCTCGGTCAAGATATTATCCCCGATACCCACACCCCGATTATCTCCCGGGAAGAAGCAGCCCAGATCGATCGCATCCTGAGAAATAATCGCAAATTACCCCCCCGCAGTGCCAGCGCCCCGCGTTCCTTAGCAGGTTTAGTCGTCTGTAATCAATGTCAATCGGGGATGACGATTACCAAAGTGACAGCGCGAGGAAAAGGCACAGAATACCTCTATTTGCGACCTTTGCAATGTCCCCGGACAAAAAAATGTTCGGCGATCGCTTATGAGAAAATTCTCGATAGCACAATCGAGCGCATTTGTCAAGACCTACCACCGACGATCGCTCAGATATCTTTACCGGATTTAGAGGGGATCAAACGGGGAATGAGCGAGGAAATAGGGCAAAAAAACGATATTTTGTCGCAATTGCCCTCCCTAGAAGCGGCGGGAATTTTAGATCAAGAAACGGCTAATCTACGGGCCTATAAACTGAAAAACGAGATCGCGCAGATTCAAGGACGTTTAGACCAATTACCCCCCGATAACCTGACTATTATCGCTCGTGCCGTTGCTTTTCCGCAATTTTGGCGAGATTTATCGGAAATAGAGCGCCGTTTTTATTTTCGTGAGTTTATCCGTCGCATCGAAATCGAGAGGGAAACGGCTAATAATTGGCATTTACGTTTAATCTTCGTTTTTTAAGAGTCTGGGACAATCTTAAAGTTAGCTAAAAATTGAGGAATGTTTGAGCGATCAATGCTAAGAAAAAGGCAAACAGCGATCGATCTCAACTATGAGCAATAACAAAAGATTAACTAGGTATAAAAAAGGGCGAAAATCCTCCCAGACAAAACCCCACCTTTACGATTATCACTATAATCAACCCGGGACGATGCCGGGGTTAATCACCATCGATGAAAATGCCGTTGCTACCGAGATATTTTTAGTTAATTATAACTCCCAACAAGCCACTAGAGTTAATAATCTTTTACCTCAAGACTGTCTTAAATATTTATCCAATGATTCCATCTCTTGGATTGATATCGTCGGTTTGGGTAATGAAGATAAACTGCAAGAGTTGGGGGAAATTTTTCATTTGCATCCCTTAACCCTTGAGGATATAGTCAGTATTCCCCAAAGACCAAAAGTAGAAGAATGCGATAATTATCTTTTAATTATAGTGCCAATGGCCATCCTGACCGATCATCAGAGTTTTTTGTTAGAACAAATCAGTTTAATAGTCGGGAAGAATTATGTTTTAACCGTGCAGGAAGAAGGACAATACGATTCTTTGGAAGGAGTTAGGGAAAGAATCCGTTTAAATAAAGGTTCCATCCGGCAGCAAAAATCGGGTTATTTAGCCTATGCGATTTGGGATGCAATTATTGACGGTTATTTTCCTGTTTTAGAGTCCTACGGAGAAAGAATCGAGGAGTTAGAAAACGAAATTTTAGCTAGTCCCACGGAACAAATTTTATCAAAAATTTACCAACTGCGTCAGGAATTACTCTCCCTGCGACGAGCAATTTGGCCGCAAAGGGACACCCTCAATGCGCTTTTACGCGATGAATATATTGTCATCGATACAACCATTAAACCCTATCTAAGGGACTGTTATGACCATGTAGTACAAATCCTCGATGTTATCGAAAATTACCGGGAATTTGCCAATGGTTTAATGGATTTTTACCTGTCTTCCGTGAGTAATAAAATGAACGAGATTATGAAAACTTTAACGGTAATCTCGACGATTTTTATCCCGCTCACCTTCATTGTCGGTATTTATGGCATGAACTTTGATACTGATAAATCCCCCTATAATATGCCCGAATTAGAATGGTATTGGGGCTATGTGTTCGTCTGGGTGTTGATGCTAACCGTTGCTTTCAGTTTAATCATTTTCTTTTGGCGACGCGGCTGGTTTAAGAACCTATCGACAGGGAAGAAAAGATAAACTGTTAAGCAGATTAGGCGGATTCTATGGCATTGCTGGCATCTAGCAAGAGAAAATGGCTATTGCAGAGAAATCAATAATTTAGTGTCTGCGGTATTTTTTAACACTTTCAGTTGATGGCTTCTAATTTTGTCCAACCAACTATAGTGCTGGTTACGACATTGATAGACGATATCGATGTCACCAATCTCTGACTTAATCTGAGCCAAGTAGTTTTCTAGTTCGCTAATTTTCATAACCTATCTCGCTTGCGCTGAAGGACATCAACCCTAAACCAAGAATTATCCCTAAAGGATAGGGGTGACTACAATTACTATTATAGGCCGATCATAATTCTTAAAAAAGTTCTGATCTAACAAAATTGGCTAATGTCAGGGTTAGATGATAAGCTGCCTGCGAATTTAAATTGCTTGTTGAGATGAGGCACTCTCGCACTCTTGGAAAAGGCAACAGTAAAAGGATTGGGGAGAGAGATGGCTCTCTTGGATTTGGTGGGTAAAATGTATTCTAAGATACAGCCCTGCTGGCGCGGGAGTGGAAGGAACCACTCCAGACACAGAGGACACAAAGATCGATCATAATGTAAGTTAAACTTATCACACAGAACTTAGAAGAACCCCCAGCTTCGATAATTAATTCGGATATTAGAACTCTTGCAAATTAATTATATGTTATGATTATAGGCTAACTAATTTTTTGGGAAAATTAGTTAATAGGTACATTTGTCATAAATAAAAACCTGAAGTTTTACTTTTAACTCAAAACTCTTGAGATATGCTTTAATTTGGTTATCAAAACCTCTTTATTTAAGCGGCACAAACTATCTCAATTTTTATAATTGAGAATAATTATGGCTCTTCTGAGTTTGGTATGCTTCTCGGCGGTTTATCAGGAGCTTAAAGGATTGAAACAGCTTCCAGATAAGTCTTTTGTGTTTTTTTCCAGATCTAAATTGAATTAATCCTTTGCCGGATAGGGTTTCCAGCTAATCAGATGAACCTTTCAACTTCTACAAACAGTTCACTGACGACCTGGAATTTAAGGCCCTGCTCCTCGGTTTTCTCTTGAATCGATTCCTGCAGCGATCGAATACTTCCGAAGCTAAGACAGACTCAGTTTAACATTCGATCGAACTTTGCCGCCGATCCCTGACCAATGACAGGGTAAGAACGGGGGTCTTCCCCCGACATTTGAGATAAAATCGATCTAGTTAAAAATTTAATTCCGAAACTATGTTCGACGCACTGGCCGACCGCTTAGAAGACGCATGGAAAAAATTACGAGGTCAAGATAAAATCTCCTCGGCCAATATACAAGAAACCCTCAAAGAAGTCCGGCGGGCTTTATTAGAAGCAGATGTTAACCTACAGGTAGTCAAGGGATTTATTGCTGAGGTCGAGAAACAAGCCCTCGGTGCTGAAGTGATTTCCGGAGTCAATCCCGGCCAGCAATTTATCAAAATTGTCTATGATGAATTAGTTAAAATTATGGGGGAAAGCAACGTTCCCCTAGCTCAGGCCGATAAACCCCCCACCGTAATTTTAATGGCCGGGTTGCAAGGGACAGGAAAAACCACCGCCACCGCCAAATTAGCCCTATATCTCCGCAAACAGTCCAAAAGCTGCCTGATGGTGGCTACCGATGTTTACCGTCCGGCGGCCATTGACCAATTAATCACCCTCGGTAAACAGATAAATGTTCCCGTCTTCGAGATGGGTTCTCAGGCTAATCCCGTCGATATCGCCCGTCAAGGTGTGGAAAAAGCCAAAGAATTGGGCGTAGATACGGTTATCATCGACACCGCCGGTCGTTTGCAGATAGACACCCAGATGATGGGCGAACTAGCACAAATCAAGAAAATTGTCAACCCCGACGACACTTTATTAGTGGTGGATGCCATGACCGGTCAGGAAGCGGCCAATCTCACCCACACTTTTCACCAACAAATTGGCATCACGGGGGCAATTCTCACCAAACTTGATGGCGATACTCGCGGTGGGGCAGCCCTATCAGTGCGCCAAATATCGGGACAACCGATTAAATTTGTTGGGGTTGGCGAAAAAGTAGAAGCTTTAGAGCCATTTTATCCCGATCGCCTCGCCAGTCGCATCCTCAATATGGGTGATGTCCTGACGCTAGTGGAAAAAGCCCAGGAACAGTTAGACCTAGAAGACGCGGCCAAAATGCAGGCCAAGATTTTAGAGGCTAAGTTTGATTTTAATGACTTCCTCAAACAGATGCGGCTGTTAAAAAATATGGGTTCCCTGGGGGGAGTCCTCAAGTTAATCCCCGGTCTGGGCAAACTGAGCGGGACAGACATCGAAAAGGGCGAAAAAGAGTTAAAACGCACGGAAGCGATGATTAATTCCATGACCACGGAGGAACGCGCTAACCCCGATTTATTGGCTAAGTCTCCTAATCGTCGTCGTCGCATTGCCAAAGGTTCGGGACATCCAGAAACAGAAGTTAGCAAACTAATTGCTAATTTCACCAGAATGCGAACGATGATGCAACAGATGGGACGGGGACAAATGCCCGCTATGCCGGGGATGCCCGGGATGGGTGGCGGAATGTTTGGGGGTGGCAATCAACCGGGGTTCCGCGGTCAAGGTGGCAGCCCGAAAAAACCGAAGAAAATCAAGAAAAAGAAAGGTTTTGGCGATTTATAGAGGCTAAAAATGTTGAAATCCAGAGCTTAAACTGAGGTTTCTACCGTCAGCCAATTTTATCTCTCTCCCGGGGACGATTTGACCGATTATCGCCCCCCCGGACCCCACTTTCTCCAGCAATTCTCTGGCACTGTCCGGGGGTAAACACAAAACTAACTCAAAATCTTCACCGCCGTATAAAGCCCATTCTAGAGCTTTTTCGGCTCCTACATATTCTTTCAGGGTTGGATGCAGGGGAATCCGCTCGATTTCGGCACCAACCTCACTACAGCGACAAATTTGGATGATAGCATCTGCTAACCCGTCACTGCTATCCATGCCCGCGATGGGAAATTGCTTGACAATTTTTTGTAAATGTGGTATGCAATCAAGTCTCGGTCGCGGCCGTTGATGAGCTTGGATTAATCGCTTTTTTTGGGAGGAATTTAAATTCCTCCCGGTTTCAGGGTGCAAGAGTAACTCTAATCCGGCCCGCGATAAACCGTGATAACCAGTAATAACGATACTATCGCCAACTTTTGCGTTAAAACGTCTAATTTCTTCATTTTTTGCCACTTGTCCCAGGGCAGTGATGCTGATGTTAATCTCCGTGGCCCGACAGACATCGCCACCAACGATCGCCGTCTGATATACTTGCAGACAAGAGCTAAGACCCCGATAGAGTCCTTCTAGCCAATCGATGGCTAGATTGGGAGTTAAAGCCAATCCTACCGTAATTCCCAGGGGTTCCGCCCCCATAGCCGCTAAATCGGATAAATTAGCCGCCGCCGCTCGCCAGCCCACATCTTCCGGAGAGGTGG
Source organism: Microcystis sp. Msp_OC_L_20101000_S702 (assembly GCF_007095705.1). Lineage (NCBI taxonomy): Bacteria > Bacillati > Cyanobacteriota > Cyanophyceae > Chroococcales > Microcystaceae > Microcystis > Microcystis sp. Msp_OC_L_20101000_S702. The sequence continues at coordinate 1,771 of NZ_SFBO01000205.1, read as the reverse complement.
TAATACCGCTAAAGTGGACGTTATTAACTAAAACATCAGTGGTGACGACGAGAGAGTAACCCTCTTTGATCGATAAAATCGCCCCATCATCACCGATAATCTCCGCAGGACAATATTTTTGCAGAATCGGTAGCAATCCCTGTTCACCCAAATCTTTAACGGTTAAATTCATAATTTCTGGGAATTGAACGATGCAGCTTCTAAAAAGTCTTTAGTTAAGGTTTGCGGCAAAAAGTTTTTCGTGGGGGTAGGGTGTGGGGTGTGGGGTGTGGGGTGTAGGGTTTTATCCATTTTCAGGTGGTCAATTACCTAATTTTCAGGGAAAAAGTCCCTAAAATTTCCCCCCAATCACTCCAATGGTCGGCACTTTTTGAGGGAAAAAAAGTCTAAAAGCGTTATCCAACAAGGTTTTTAGATTTATTCAGCAAACCCTAGTTAAGAGGATTGGCGCTGATTTTTTCGTAGGCGCGATCGATAATTCCCCGACCGCGCAGAAAGCCGGTATTAGCCCCCGGACAAAGATAAGAGAGGGTTTCTGGACTAAAACGGTCTAAAATGATCTTTTGCGATCGCAATTGCCGCGGCCAGTGGAAAGTTTTCGCGGTCTGTAGGGGTTGCGGTTGACCCTTGGTGTCGGGGAGAAGATGACGACCGGTAAATAAAACCCCCCCGTGACGCTGCCAGTAGAGACAGGAGGAGCCGGGAGAATGGCCAGGAGTCCAAAAACCGCTACAAGTGGGAGATAACTGGATTTGCTGCTGAAAAACGGTAATTTGACGGTGAGGAAGCAGATAGGCTTCCTGTTCCTGTAGAATAATCTCACAATCAAGCCAACTTTGCAGAGAATCGCTCTGTTTACCCTGACCCCCGCGATGGGTAAAAAATAAGTAACGGACTCCCTTTTCTCGGAGAAAATCCCGCTCGCTCTCGTCACAGCCAGGACAATCCACCAGAATATTGCCAGTATTTTCTACAATAAGATAAGAGGTTCCCCCTAGGGTTTCCCGATTAGGCGAGAAAGCGTATAAACCTTCTAGAATTAATCGAGGGGGTTTTGTGGTTTTGCTAACCTCTAAAGGAGACGATTCGGTTTCCGATCGCATGGTTTGCCTATCCAAATCACAATCAATGCGGTTTATAACTTAGCACGATCGGTCACTAACCCAGCCATAAAAGCGACGGGTCTTGCCTAGACCAATTTAGGCGACGCAAGTAGAGACTACCGCATCGAGACACAATCTGGTACAGACCTCCGAATGTTTCCCTAGTTCGGATTCCCTCTAAGCTTTATTGGTAAAGCGTTGTTAGACAAGACATCTTGATTGTGTTGCGGTAAGGGACTTTAACTTCACTCTTAAGGATTATCTCCATGGCAAGAGTTCCTGTTATCTCAAAAGACGGAAAGCCGTTGATGCCCACTAAACCCAGTCGGGCCAGACGGTGGATTAAGGAAGGAAAAGCTATCGGTAAATTCAACGACTTAGGTATTTTCTATGTCCAGCTAACCGATGAACCTTCCGATAACAAAACCCAACCGATTGCCATTGGTATTGACCCGGGTAAATTATTCTCTGGAATTGGCGTTCAATCCTCTCTTTTTACTCTTTGGAAGGCTCACTTAGAACTTCCTTTTAAACGAGTAAAAGAGCGCATGGACAATAGACGGTTAATGCGAAGAGGACGTAGAGGAAGACGGATTAACCGCCAACTTCCTTTTAATCTAAGAGCGCATCGACAAAAACGATTTTCAAATAGAAGACAAGGAAAATTA
>NZ_SFBO01000204.1:0-4237 GCF_007095705.1 Microcystis sp. Msp_OC_L_20101000_S702 | reverse complement strand
CTCTCCCAGAGAAGATAATAATTCTTCGAGATAATCTTTGGCAAACTGGTCATGAATAAATCTAGTCATAGGTTTATCTAACGTGATTTAATAATTTATCTCGCAATTGCTTAATCCGAAATATCCCCGAATTTGCCCAGAAAATTGCCTGCTCTGGTTAATCAGCCAATTTTCAAATCCACTATCATCAAAAGATTGAGTTATGCTTTCAATTAGAAAAGTGGGCAATTAATTCTGTGCGAGATGAATTGAGTATTAAAGGGGTAAACTCTTCCACTGGTAATAATAAAATGCGATCGATGATTACGGACAAATCTGGGTCTAAATTACCAAAACGAGCTTTCAATAAATTTTCTACCACCAGACGTTCTCCTTGTTGAAGACCCTGTTGAAGACCCTGTTGAAGACCCTGTTGAAGACCCTGTTGAAGACCCTGTTGAAGACCCTGTTGAAGACCCTGTTGAAGACCCTGTTGAAGACCCTGTTGACGGCCAGCATCCAGTTCTTCCTGAAGACGGGAAGTGTATAAAGGTGATAATCTCATAATTAACTCTCTGTCCTCCTGTTCAAGCTCTTGATCGTTAGTTAAAGAAGTTCTCAAGTTTAATAATAATTCTAGAGCATTTACCCGAAAAGGATGATCCTCTGGTAACGATTCTAGCTCATCGATCGCCCTTGCTTGTACTTTTCCCCGGCCTAAAATTCTTAACCAGAGAGTTGCTTCTGTTGGGGGTAATTGATGGATAACGGTGATTGCCGTGCGTAAAGAGGGAGCCAAAAAATAGATACCTTCCCCCCAATTCTCCTCATCTAATTTAGCTCCGAATCCTTCTAACAGTTGCGAGGAAGCGGTGGGAGTCAAAATCCAGAGACGGGGGATTTCTCCATCGTTAACATTCGTTTTCTGACGATTTGCTCGACGATTAATTTCTCCTTCCACTTCCAACAGTTTTAACAGACAAGTCCTAATTTCTGTAGCAGTGACAGGATTGCGAAAGGGTTCAAATAAACAGGGATTAATCGCCATTTTTCCCAGTAATCCTAGCAGTTCTCTCGGATTATTATCGAGAATCTGGGGTGAAAACCAGACATCGATTTCTCGTACTCTCTCCCAGAGAAGATAATAATTCTTCGAGATAATCTTTGGCAAACTGGTCATGAATAAATCTAGTCATAGGTTTATCTAACGTGATTTAATAATTTATCTCGCAATTGCTTAATCCGATCACGATATTTAGCCGCTGCCTCGAATTCTAGATTTTTCGCCGCTTCTTTCATTTGCGCTTCTAGTTGTTGAATTAATTCGGGAATTTGTTCTAAAGAAAGTTCTTCTATATTCTCATAAACCTGCTCTAATTGTTGGGAATTGAGACGACGGGAAATATCCAGAAAAGCCAAAATTGAATTACTCGACCTTTTAACAATCGGTTGCGGAATAATCCCATGTTTTTGGTTATATTCCTCTTGAATAGCTCGCCGTCTCTTAGTTTCTTCGATCGCATTAATCATACTATCAGTGAGATTATCTCCGTAAAGAATTGCCTGACCGCGAATATGACGAGCAGCCCGGCCAATAGTTTGAATTAAAGAGCGGGTAGCCCTTAAAAATCCTTCCTTATCTGCGTCTAAAATCGCCACTAGAGACACTTCCGGCAGGTCTAACCCCTCGCGAAGCAAATTCACCCCGATCAGCACGTCAAAGACCCCTTCTCGCAGGTCTTGGATAATTTCAATCCGTTGAATTGATTGAATTTCTGAATGTAGATATCTAACTTTAATTCCCCTTTCTTGCAAGTATTCGGTTAAATCTTCGGCCATGCGTTTGGTTAAAGTGGTAATCAAAACCCGTTCATTTAACCGCACTCGCTCCTTAATTTCCCCTAATAAATCATCCACTTGTCCCTCGGTTGGTCGCACAAAAATCTCTGGGTCTAAAACTCCCGTCGGTCGGATAATTTGTTCAACAATGTGATTTTCTGACTGTTCTAATTCCCAATCTCCCGGAGTGGCCGAAACAAAAATACATTGATTAACTTTCTGCCAAAATTCTTCCGACTTCAAAGGACGATTATCCGCAGCACTGGGTAAACGAAACCCGTGATCGATCAAAACTTTTTTTCGTGATTGATCGCCATTATACATTCCGCGAATCTGCGGCACACTGACATGAGATTCATCCACAACTAATAACCAATTTTGAGGAAAATAATCCACCAAACATTCCGGCGGTTCCCCCGCTAACCTACCCGCTAAATGCCGCGAATAATTTTCTACTCCGTTACAATAACCCACTTCCTGCAACATTTCTAAATCATAACGAGTCCGTTGATCCAAACGTTGCGCTTCCAGTAATTTGCCCGCTTTTTCTAACTCCAATAAACGGTTATCTAACTCGGTTTTAATATCCCGACAGGCTACCTCTAAACGTTCCTCCGGGGTAACAAAGTGACGGGCCGGATAAATACTAATTCGCTCTAATTTTTGCAAAACTTCCCCCGTCAGGGGATCGAGATAACGAATACTTTCAATCTCATCGCCAAAAAAATCAATTTTAATCACCCGATCCTCGTAAGCGGGAACAATTTCCAAAATATCGCCCTTGAGACGAAAACGGCCGCGAGTTAACTCCAAATCATTGCGATTGTACTGCACTGACACCAAGGCCCGTAATAATTGCCTTTGGTCGAACTCTTGACCAACTGTTAAGGAAATCGCCGCTTTCAGGTATTCCGCCGGCATTCCCAAACCATAAATACAACTAATGGAAGCGACGACGATCACATCCCTGCGTTCAAACAGCGAGCGCGTGGCTGAATGGCGCAGCATATCGATCTCATCATTAATTGAAGAACTCTTTTCGATGTAGGTATCGCTGACAGGAATATAAGCCTCCGGTTGATAGTAGTCGTAATAGCTGATAAAGTATTCCACGGCGTTATTGGGGAAAAATTGCCGCAATTCGTTACATAATTGGGCAGCCAAGGTCTTATTATGGGCTAGGACAAGGGTAGGCCTGCCGATTTTCTCGATCACAGCGGCAATGGTGAAGGTTTTGCCGGTGCCAGTTGCCCCCAAGAGGGTTTGGAAACGATGCTGGTTTTGCAGGGAATCTACTAATTTATCGATCGCTGCCGGTTGATCCCCGGTGGGTTGAAAGGGTGCTTGTAGTTGAAAAGCGGTCATTAGCGGCTAGGTGTAGAGAACAGGCAAAATAAATTATCAATCAAATTACCAACACTGATAGGGTTTTGGGGAAAGAAAGATGTATCTTAATATTAGAGAGGATTTTAAAAAAAGATTAAAAGTCTTCGAGAATACCCTAAACTTAAATCTTATCGTTTCTCCGAAGCTATTAACGGAAAGGAGTATCAGGTTATGACGGTGGAAAATCTAGAAACGAACGGGACTCAAACCCCAGCAACTACAGAAGAAAAGACCAGCACACGCGGTAAAGCTACTACGGCTAAAACCGCCAAAGATAAAGAAGTGGTCGCCCTTTCGGTGAAAAACAACGCTGAATCGGCTTCCAAAGCCTTAAAATTCTATCAACCCGAACATCGCTTACCCGAAAATCGTCCTGTTGGTACTAGCCATCTTCACTTCACGGAAGATGAAATGTTACCCGGGGGCCGTCCCGTAGAAGTTAGCCATCTGAAAGTGGTTAGTACCTATTCTTCCGTAGGTGGATTGCGTCCTGTCGGCTCTAGTGGTATGGAAGTTAGCAGCACTCTAGCGATTTCTGGCAATCGTCCGATTGCTCTTAGTCATCTGCACATTAGCGAAACTTATACAGTCATGGGTAATCGTCCCGTTGCTTCCAATGAAATCGATGATCCCGAAACTTTAATGGGATTTTTGGATTAATTGTTTTGTTGATCAAGATAGATTTTTTCCCTGTCCCGGACGGGGAATTTATTTTTTTTAGCTCACCGTTTTTAATCCCGATGCTGTTTAAGCAAAAATTGTTCTTAATTGTCTCCTTTCTAATAGTGGTTTTTTGCGGTTTCGGATTATTAAATCTTACCTACGATGCTTCAGTTTTAGCACCGCAGCAATATTACCAGATTCGATCGCTTCATACTTTACAATACCAGAAAGTCTTAGAGAATGAACTGGGGCGAGCCGGATATCTACTGTTGTTAATGATAGTTGGAACCTTGCAAATACTAAAGCAAGCTAAGTTAGAGATATTAGCAGAAGCACTACCAATACCAATCCTGTTTGAGAGTCGGAGAAA
>NZ_SFBO01000203.1:0-12266 GCF_007095705.1 Microcystis sp. Msp_OC_L_20101000_S702 | reverse complement strand
GGAAAGAGCCGTAAACTTGATTAACAATCGTCCTCGAAAATGTCTTGACTATCGTACCCCGAATGAGGTATTCTATAAAGGTAGATCAGACAGTGATGCAATTCAGACTTGAATTGGCCTTCTTTGTTAAACAAATTCACCCTTAATACTAATAAAGAATGAAACGAAATTCACTAAGCCAAACGACGCATATACGGCATACAAAGTTGCTTGATTTAGGTATCTTGATCTTTTCGGTTGTAGCTCTTTGTTCAGCGATGCTCCTATCTTTTATATATGTTAATAATGACAATCCCAAAACTACCCCGTTTGTGCTGAGAAAAGATACTTATGACAAGCTTTTCCCTTTTTTATTGGGCACTGTTGCGGTAGGAGGGTTTGCACTTGCATATACACGAATTCAGCGATCAAAAGAGGAAGAAATCGCACGTAAGAAGGCAGCAAAAGCGCTATTAGAACGAAGGATTAAGCGTCTGCAAGAAATTTATACAATAGTTTTGACTTTATATCAAAATATTAGGCTACAACTTCGAAGACTGAGCATAGCTTTTATTTTTGACAAATATGATGGGCAATGGAAAATCCGGCGAAGCCTCTTTGAAGAGGTATTGTTTGCACTTAATGAATCTCAGATGGCGGGTGAAAAGATTGTTAAGACACTAGAATTTGAGCAGGATGCAATAAAGTCTGTGAGGCAAAAACACGATAGCGATGACGAAGATAATCAGGAGTATGAGAAACTTATTGATGATTTAAGAGCCCAAATTGGCGGTATAGAAGGAGTTCTTCGCAATGTTTTGAAGTTGGTGGAGTGGCAGAGTATAACAGTTGGAACTTCTTCCGAAGAGGATCTTGTTGCAGTACCTCAGAAGTTTGTAAACTTTGTAGAAACAAGTTCTACCGGCAACTTGGGATTTCTAAAAATAATTCAGTATTTCAATAAGTTCTCAAAGAATATTCGACTACGAATAGCAATACTTGAGACTGAGCATGAATCATATGGTAATGAGTCATAATATCGTGTCTAAAATTAGTGCCTAACAATTCCGGTGCAGCGGATTGACCGAAGTTGCTTGGGCGGGATGTAGAGACCCTGGCAACCGCTGACCCGAAACGTTAGTGCGATCACAATCTTGTAGGGTGCGTTCCCTAATGCAAGTCCTACTACTCCAGCGCTCGATTTTGGGGAACGCACCATGCACATTGATTCAAGCTGTGGGTTAAAGTGCGATGTGGGCTAATCTGGCTAACACGCTTTTGGGCGTGATATACGGAAAAGTTCGGGTGATTGCGCCTAAATGGGGTGATATGCCGAAAGTTGACCCATATCGTTACTCTAAAGAGTGTTATACATAAAGTTGGTGTATAATCTTTCGTTATAGATACATTGCCTGTAGCAGAAAGTGGCAGATTTAAGTAAAGAAAAGGCACAATATGACTAAGAAGAATCAATCAAAAAGATTAACGAATCAACATAAAGAGTCTAAAGGTGTGGTTGGTATATTTGGAGATGAAGCAAAATCACACGACATAACTGTTGGAAAAATTTCACTTTTTGTAATTGAACAGCTTAAAAAAGAGTTTCCTCAATTATCTTTTCAATACAAAACGAGCATAAAAAAAGAAGAAATAAACGAAGCATTAAAGAAAATTGACCCAGAATTAGGACAAACACTTTTTGTACCAAACTCAAGTATTATACCCGATGGTGGAATAATAGAAGTAAAAGATGATAACGGTAATTGGAGAATCGTTTTAGTTTCGGAAGCTAAACATCAGGGGAAAGACATTGAAAACATCAAAGCAGGAAAACTTGTAGGAGCAAAAAATGATCAAGATTTGATGGCTGCTGGTAATGCGATAGAAAGATCCCATAAAAACATATCTGAAATCGCTAATTTGATGTTATCCGAATCTCATTTTCCCTATGTATTATTTTTGGAAGGCTCAAATTTTTTAACAGAAACTATTTCAATTAAAAAACCCGATGGAAGGGTTGTAACGATTGAATAAAATTCAGGAACGCTAAATAGATTAGATAGGTTAACTTCTGCAAATTATGGAATGCTCATTAATACCAATTTGTGTAAAAATAAGTTTGTCAAGCATAAAGATAAAACAATTATGCTTCAAGCAACTTCTATATACACACAAGGAAATGGCGAAAAATGGGATCTCAAAAAAATGTTTGATATTATGCTTGAAATTTCTAAAACCTCTCTTAAAGTATTAGGCAGTGAGATATTTAATCAGATAACCAAAAGTAAATAACTAAAACAAAGATTTATTAAATCAAAATAGGTTGAAAATGGCAAGAAATGCAACAAACGAATTATTACAAAAAGCTAAAAAATCAAAAAGTGATGAGTTTTATACACAGCTTTCAGATATAGAAAGCGAATTACAGCATTATAAAAGTCATTTTGAAAATCAAGTAGTTTATTGCAATTGCGACGACCCCCGAATTAGTAACTTTTTTAATTATTTTACCTCAAATTTTAATGAATTAGGTCTTAAAAAAATAATAACATCTTGTTATAGAGAGCAAGTAAAAAATTTATTTAATACAGAAGAAGATGAAAAAGGGTTTTTCTTTGAATATACAGGTACAGAAGGCGAAAAAAACAAACCAAGTTCAACAGACCTAGTTTACTTTAATGGAGATGGTGATTTTCGTAGTTCGGAAAGCATTGAACTACTAAAGCAGTCCGATATTGTTGTTACCAATCCCCCATTTTCATTATTCAGAGAGTATGTAGCTCAATTGGTTAAATACGATAAAAAGTTTTTGATAATTGGAAATATTAATGCAATAACCTATAAAGAAATTTTCAAACTTATTAAAGAAAACAAGGCGTGGTTAGGAATAAATCTTGGTAGAGGTATTTCAGGTTTTATTGTACCTGAACACTATGAACTATATGGAACAGAAACTCGAATAGATAACTCTGGTAATAGAATAATCTCACCGAACAATTGTTTATGGCTTACTAATTTAGATAATTTTAAGCGGCACGAAGATATAAAACTTACAAAAAGATATTTTGGCAACGAATTTCAATATCCAAAATATGACAATTATGATGGAATTAATATTAATAAAACACAAGACATACCAATAGACTATAAGGGATATATGGGGGTGCCAATAACATTTTTACATAAATTTAATCCCGACCAATTTGAAATAATTAAATTCAGGAAAGGGAATGATGATAAAGATTTATCAGTAAATGGGAAATGTCCGTATTTTAGAATACTAATAAAGAATAAACGAATACAAACTGAATATATTGATTTAACTGACAAAGAAAGATAATGTATAACAAATCGTTGTACCTGACATTTTAGCTCTTCGGTTTGTGTTATGCAATGGACGAGGGTTATAAGGGATGGAACCGTTATAGAAAAAGGCATTTAGCGATTTTTGTCAATTGTTTTTGATCTAGAGCGAACTAATCAATTAAATCTCTTGCCAGATAAGGATTTAGTCGATTTATGCCCTCTATCGAACCATACCAAGTAACGAAGAACCGACATTGTTCCGCTACGATCCAAAATGTCGGTGAAATCGATCGTTATGCTCCAAAACTAGTGCGATACCGAAGGCACTGGGTAGCACCCCTAGATGAGGTTGGGGGGCTTGCTTTAGGGCACTATACTGGGTTATAGGGGTTTTCAAGATTAGTGCTATTTCTCATCAAATCCTATGCTAGACTGGTGGTAGATTAGTTATCAACTACTACAAAAAGTTGACTTGGTAAAATACATGAGTACATCAGCAAAATCACTAGAAGAACTGGTGAGACAATTATCGCCCCAGTTAAAGGTTGAAGTACAAACGTTTGTAGAGTCACTTTTAAGTAAATCTAACCAACCCATAAAACGTAAACTCCGTCAAGACTGGGCGGGGATGCTTAAAACTGATTACACATCAATTGAGTTACAGCATCTTGCAGTTGAATGGAGAAATGGCTAGTGTTTCTTCTGGATACGAATATTTGGCTAGAACGCTTATTAGGACAAGGACAGGCGGAGGTTGTTGCGGAGCTACTTGATACGCTCTCACCCTCTGATATGTGTATGACTGATTTTACTTTACATTCTATCGGGGTGATCTGTAATCGGCTGAATCAAAGAGTGGATGACGTTTTGATTGATGCTGGTGTTGTACTGGTCAGTATTCCTGCTAACCAAATGAAGAGAGTCGTAGAAATAATAGGTCTCTTTCGCTTGGATTTTGATGATGCTTACCAATATGTTGCTGCCGAGCTTGAAAAAGCTACTATTGTGAGTTTTGATCAAGATTTTGACAAGACAGAGCAAAGACGTTTGACTCCTATGCAAGTGCTTAAAATTAGAAATTAATTGCTTGCTCCCGTCAGTGCGATGCCGAACGCAATTTTGTAGGGTGCGTTCCCTAAGGTGGTTCCTACTGCTCCACCAATAGATTTTGGGGAACGCACCATGCACATTTATTGAAACTGTGGATTTAAGTGCGATGCCGAAGGCACTGCGTAGCAGTACGCCGCTCTGGTGGGTTAGGTTGACGGCAGAAACCCAACTGTGATCTTTGACTTCATTCCAATTTGTGCGGACTGTATTCAGGTGTTACCTGCTGTGATAGTTAGTAAGTGAGCCTGTTCGTTGAGTTGAGGAGTAAAATAGGAGAAGTCCTAATCTAAGATTTAGTAATGGATAGAAGCATTATAGAACGGCAACCGCTAATTGAAGCAGTCAAGGCTCTCCCTGATGAGGCTTTAGTGGAACTGTCTAATTTTCTTGACTATCTTCGCTATAAAGCAGCCCATCAAAGAGAACTGACCACTCATTCTTCTAGTTTTCTGCTTGCAGTTGCAGGTTTAGGCAACTCTGGTCAACAGGATATTTCAGAACGTGATGAAGAGATTCTAGGCAATGAGATTGATCCGGTGTCCGGCTGGAATCTTAAGCCAAGCAATTCAGTATGACGGCGATACTTGACACCAGTTTTTTGTTTGCCTTGACCGATCAGGGCGATCGCAATCATCAACGGGTGTTGGCTATTGCTCAAAGCGTGAATGAGCCATTGGTTCTACCTGTCGTTGTCCTGCCTGAGGTCTGCTATCTGATTGCATCAAGATTAGGCCACCAAGCAATGCGCCGTTTTGTATCCAGTATGACACCTGATGCGGTTCAAGTTGAACCTGTAATCCCAGAAGACTTGGTACGAGTGCATGAGATATTGGAACAATATGCTGACAATCAGCTTGACTTTACAGATGCAGCGATCATTGCCATAGCTGAAAGGCTTACTATTACTCGCGTTTACACACTTGATCGCCGAGATTTTTCGATTATTCGTCCAAGTCACTGCGATTACTTTGAGTTATTTCCTTGAACCGCCAGCTAACACTGCGTGGCAGCGGACGGTCGCAATTCGTCGCTGCCGAGCTTGCTTTCTAATGCCGTCGCTGATTTGAGCCGTTAGCGATCGAGCGCGCTACGCACCGATCGGGTTCTGGACTTCCCCGTTGACAAAAAGGCATAACCTGTGCTGTAGGGGGGATTAAGAGAATTTCCGATACCCTCTTACTGGGTACAAATTAAGAAAACCTCTAATAAATCTAACGCCGTACAAACTCCTCGTCAATAGCAAATCAGGTTATACTTCACACCCCACACCCCACACCCTGTCCCCACGAAAAACTTTTTCAGCAGACCCTACTTATCAATCCCATGTTTCCCTATTTTAAGCGCACAATCTCTCCAACTCTGGCTAGAGATAATTCTGCTGCCTGGAGGATTTTGACTAATTCCGTCCCTACCGATCCCGAAGATACAGGAGAATCGACACCCGTAGCCACCGACTCTAAAAAATGTTCGCACAATGCTTTCAGGGGTTCACCATCGGCAATAGGGATAGATTCCGTCTCCTGTCCCCGGGGAATAAAATAGGCTTCCTGACGTTCAAAATCGCCCTTTTTTCGGGTTAAAGGCGATCGAGAGTCTAATTCATTAAAAATTAAAGTCCCTTCGCTGCCAACTATCCCTAAACGTCGCTGTTTATCGGGATTCAACCAACAAAGGTGAATAGTCGCTTGAAAACCATCGCCATAGATCAGGGTTAACCAGACTAAATCGGCTAGATTAGGTTGTAGCCAGAAGGTTCCCCTTGCCTGCACTAATACTGGCGTACTATTTAACCAATGATTAAAAATCGAGATATCGTGAATAGCCAGATCCCACAAAGCGGACACATCCTGACGAACTGGCCCCAGGTGGGTGCGAGTGGCATAACCATAAAGAGGTTTACCGATACCCCCGGATTGCAGGACTTTTTGTCCAGTGATAACGGCGGGATGAAAAAGATAGGTATGATCAACTAATAAAATACGCTGTTTTTTCGCCGCTAATTCCGTTAATTCGCCACATTCTTGGGGATTGAGGGTTAAGGGTTTTTCGGCGAGGACATGATAACCTAAATTAAGAGCATCTTTAATCAGGGGATAATGACTGATGGCGGGAGTAACGACGACCACAGCCGAGATTTCGGGGTGATTGCGAATAGATTCCCAGTCATTGGCTAAAATAACTTTATTAGTATCCAGATTAAATTGATCCCGACAGAGACGGAGTTTTTCAGGGGAGGGATCAACGATCGCCACTACTTGCGCTGAGGGATGTTGAGAAAAATGACGGACGTAATGCACTCCCCAACGTCCTACCCCTAAGATAGCGATTCCTGTGGACATTTTGCTTACTCAGATAAATCAATCTAGTTTATCTTAAAAGGATTAGGCGCAATTGTTAATTGATTCTGAGAACTGGAAGGGATTATGTTAAAATTTTTTATCGATCGAGGGGGAACTTTTACCGATATCGTGGCGATAATCGATCAACCAGAAATTATTGAACGACTAGCTAGAGATGCCGCTAGATTTCTGATTGTTCCCCTTGCCGATCAACAGTGGATTGTTCTCTATAAACTGCTCTCGGAAAATCCCGAAAAATACCCAGATGCAGTCATTCAAGGGATCAAAGATATTAGCGGTTCCCTAGATAACATCGAAGTGATTAAAATGGGAACAACGGTAGCCACCAATGCGCTGTTAGAAAGAAAAGGAGAGCGCACGGTTTTGTTAATCACCAAAGGGTTTAAAGATGCCTTGAGAATTGGCTATCAAAATCGCCCCGATATTTTTGCCCGTCAAATTATTCTTCCTTCTTTATTATACGAACAAGTTATCGAAGTGGCCGAACGCTACGATAGTCAAGGACAGGAATTAATCACCGTTAATCCCGCCCAAGTTAAAGCCGATTTAATACCAGTTTATCAAGGGGGTATCCGAAGTTGTGCGATTGTTTTTATGCACGGTTATCGTTATCCTGACCACGAAAAACAAGTGGCAGCCATTGCCGAAGAAATCGGCTTTACTCACCTAGCCATTTCCCACCAAGTCAGTCCTTTAATGAAGCTGGTATCCCGGGGAGATACCACGGTAGTTTCTGCCTATCTATCACCAATTTTACGCCGCTATGTTGATAGTATTAGCCAGCAATTACCGAAAACTAGCTTACTATTTATGAAATCCGATGGCGGTTTAGTCACAGCCGATAAATTTCAGGGTAAAGATAGCATTTTATCTGGTCCTGCGGGGGGAATAGTTGGGGCAGTACAAACCAGTTTAAGGGCAGGATTTAGCAAAATTATCAGTTTTGATATGGGAGGAACTAGCACCGATGTTTCTCATTTTCAAGGGGAATACGAGCGGCAAACAGATAACGAAATTGCCGGCGTAAGAATGCGAGCGCCGATGTTAAGTATTCACACCGTGGCCGCTGGTGGGGGTTCGATTTTAGTCTATGATGGTTATCGTTTTCGGGTCGGACCAGAAAGTGCCGGAGCTAATCCCGGACCTGCCTGTTATCGACGGGGTGGACCATTAACAATTACCGATGCTAATGTTTTGTTAGGAAAAATTCAAGCTGCCTATTTTCCCGCTATTTTTGGACAAGAGGGAAATTTACACATAGATAGAGAGATTGTGCTGACAAAGTTTCAAGAATTGGTGGCAACAATGGGGGGTAATAATAGTCCTGAAATGTTGGCTGCGGGGTTTATTCAAATTGCCGTAGAAAATATGGCTAATGCGATTAAAAAAATCTCTCTACAAAAGGGTTATGATCTCAGTGATTATACTCTTTGTACCTTTGGCGGTGCCGGGGGTCAAGTGGCCTGTTTAATTGCCGATACTCTGGGAATGAAAAGTATTTTTCTCCATCCCTACGCTGGGGTTTTAAGCGCCTACGGCATGGGTTTGGCCGATTTGAGGGTAATTAAAGAAAAAGCGATCGAACAGCCGTTAAATGCCGATTTAATCGGGCAGTTACTCACGGAGATGAAGGAATTAGAAGTTTTAGCGGGTCGGGAATTAGAGGGTTATAATCGGGTGCGGCAGCAAGTCAGTTTAAAATATCAAGGCAGTGATGCCACTTTAGCGGTTAATTTTAGCGATCAAATGCGTCAGGATTTTGAACGGGAACATCAAAGACGTTATGGGTTTAAACAAGAACAAAAAGCTTTAATTGTTGAGTCGATTGCCGTGGAATTGATCCAGACTATGGACAGTCCCCAAGAAGCAATTTTAACTCGCACCCGTCCCATGGGAGAATTACCTCCTATCCTCGATCGAGTAGCGGTTTTTATGGCTAATCAATGGCGGGAAACGCCAATTTATCAGCGTTCAGATCTGGAACCTTTTGATTGTCTGGCAGGACCTGCAATTATTATCGAAAAAATTAGCACGATTGCGATCGAACCGGGTTGGATGGCAAAATTAACGGAGAAAAATCATTTAATTCTCTCCAAAGATTAGCTAATTGAACTACATAGAAATATCTACGGCAGTTAACCTAACTGATCAATTCTCATTTCGCCGAGGTATTTACGGAGATAGGGAGAAAAAACCTCGTAAATCAGGGTAAGGGGTTGGCGAGCGTGCCAAAATAGGTAATGACGACCCCAAAATGCTCCTTTTTCCCCAAAAGCTATTTCTAATTCCGGGGAATGACCGTAATAAAGTCCCTGCACATCGCGATACAATTCCGTGTGCAGCCGCGAGAGACTTTCCCAAATCGGTAGGGAACGATTTTCTAGATATTCGTCCACTTGATTGGCGGACCACCAAGAAGCGGCATAGGCTAACCTTTGACCACTAGCTGTGCGTAACCAGACTTGACGACGCAATCTCGGTCCTGGAATCAGGCTAATTTTCATCGGTGCGCCATCTTCATCGTCGCCGATGGGGGACATATCGATCACATCCACTTCCGTTTTTTCACCGGTTAAAAGTTGTAAATGACGGGTGGGAGAACCATCGCCGAGAATTAAAATCTGCCAAGGAGGCGCGAGTTGACTATGGGGTAAACCTTGTTTAACATCGGTTTCGTCTCCTTGCCAGAGAGGGGACAGGGAGTACCAAGGAGGATTAAGCAGGGGTTTTTCTTGGGGGCGGAGGATAGCAGTCAAGGTTTGTTACAAAACTTTATGATTTTTTCATTAATCATAACACGGGATTTTTGTCTGCTGGCGATAAAAGCGATCGCCTTGCTCCCATCCTCTCTAACTTTTTGGTTAGCAGATGCACTCTCGCCAAAGGAGATTGACTATTTTTATTTTAACGATAGAAAGGTATCAATATCTGGAGGAGTTTTTGTAATCTTCTCAGGGCAATTAATTGTCGAATCTTGGGATTAATTTGGGGGGGATAAATGCTGGTGGCTAATTGTTCTTCTAGTAAGGCATATTCTGCCGCAGTTAGGGGTTGATTATCAAGGGGCGAGCGAGCCGAGGTGATAATTTCTGCTCGTAAAACTTCTTCGGGAATATCTTCAGGAGAGGGCAAAGCAAGGGCTTTTAGGGGCGATAAGAAACCGATAGAGATGAGGATGATAATTTTGGTCGTTCGCTGCATTTAATTTAAACCGGGGGGCAATTTTTCTCGACACTGTTGATGAATTTCCCCGATTCTAGCAAACAACCAGGGATATTTTTGACGATAACTGGGAATTAGAGCCAGAGGACTGAGTAGGGCAGTGGCGGCAATATCGGCTACACTTAATTTATCTCCCACCAAATAGGCCTGATTTTGCCAATATTCTAGAATCTTGAGGGCATTTTCTAGGCGCTCCTCCGCTAGTTTTACCCTTGCTGGGGTGATTTTATATTGTTGTCGCACGATCTTAATAATTATTTGACTACTCAGGGAAGAATCGATCGCTTTTCCCTCTCCAGCGCGATAATCATAATAGACAAATCTCGTCGCTACTCCAATACTTTCATCTAACCAATCCTCTAGTAACCAAGCTTGATTTTTCTCCTTTTCCCCAGCGGGAATAAAAGAGGGGAAAGGAACTACTTTTTCTAAATATCTGAAAATGGCAGTAGAATCGGCAATAATCTCATCTGCTGCTATTAAAACGGGGACAGTGGTTAACCCTTTAGTTAGGGGACTGAGTTTGAGAATATGTAGTCCGGGGGTGAGATTTTCTACTTGGTAATCAATCCCCTTATAACCTAGTGCTAAACGAGCTTTGCGACAGTAATGAGAGGTGCTAAATTGAAGTAAAAGCATTAATTGTTATTGGTTGTTAGAGCAGTTATCAGTTATCAGTTATCAGATTTGAGTTTTAAGTGAGCAGTATGTATTAAGGGAGCAGTATTATTCCTAATGTGTTTTCACTGATTACTGATCACTGTTTACTGATTACTGTTTACTGATTACTGAATTGCCAATAAATATATACTATGAGAAAACCCTCCCTTTTTTCGGCTGTTTCTCGTCCTTATGCGACTAATTCACAAGCAAAAGATCCCTGGTTAGCGGTCAATCTCTCGATGTTTTTCCCCGGTTTGGGACAATGGTATGCTAACAAAAACCAAAAAGCAACCATTTGGGCGATCGCTCAAGTAATGTTAATAATTGTGACAATTTGGTCAATTTTTAGCCCCAATGGCCCTGTAAGCTGGGGATTAGGGGGAATAGTTGCTCTGGTTATCGTTTACATTAGCAATATTTTTGACGCTCACTGGACTGTTTATGATTCCAGACAGAATAACAGCTTAGAGAAAATTCCCCGGAAACAAAAAAACCCATGGTTTGCCGTCTTCGCTAACCGGATTATGCCAGGTTTGGGGCAATTGTACGCTGATAAGGTGAGATTAGGGATAATTTTTCTGACTATATCCCAGATTAGCCTGAAAATGGATCATTTTTTCACCAATATCCTCTTTCTTACCCCTTTAGTTACAGCGATCGCTATTTATCACGTTTATCACACTTTCCCCCATCAATTCCACCCCCATCGTCACACCTATCGTTCCATTTTGGCACTGATGGTGGGAGTGATTTTTACTTGGGGAATTATCTGTAATTATTTTCCCAATTGGTTACATCAAAAAATAGAATTTTTCCAGATTCCGACCGAATCCATGCTGCCTACCCTCGCAGTAGGTGATCGCATTTTCGTCAGTCAATCTGGTAATTATCAAACGGAAAGAGGCGATATAATTGTTTTTAGAACTCCCGAAAAAATTAAGCAACTAGATCCTAAGTCTGGAGATTTTTTTATCAAACGAGTCATCGCTATTGCCGGGGATACCATTGAAATCCGCAGGGGTAAAGTTTATCTCAACCGGCAAGTTATCCAAGAACCCTACACCGCCGAGTTAGCCAATTATGAAATAGAATTTATGACTGTACCCCCAAAAACTCTGTTTGTTTTGGGAGATAATCGTAACCATAGTTTTGATTCCCATGCTTGGGGTTTTTTGCCAGAAAGTTATATCATTGGTCAAGCCTATAAAGTTTACTGGCCTCTCGATCGTGTCCAGTCTTTGCTATGATGGGGATCACTATTGATTTTCAACTATCTTCAAGGGGTAATTTTAATCCTATCTACTTATTAGCGAGGAAAAACCTAACCGCAAGAATTTTGGCTCTCTTGGATTTGGTGGGTAAAGTGTATTCTAAGATACATTCCTCCTAGCGAGGGGGTGGAACGAACCACAAAGACACAAAGGACACAAAGATTAATCGATCCTATGTAAGTTAAACTTATCACACAGAACCTAGAAGAGCCGAATTTTTAGGTGAATCCTAATTGGGGTTTGCTGAATAAATCTAAAAACCTTACAGGAAAGGGCTTTTAGCTTGATTGAGAGCTTCCCAAATGCACTTAAATCTGCTAGAATCTCTTAAAACCCTTGCATCACCCTTGCATCA
>NZ_SFBO01000202.1:0-13656 GCF_007095705.1 Microcystis sp. Msp_OC_L_20101000_S702 | reverse complement strand
ATTAACCTATTTGTGCCTTAAGTCCTTTCCTGTATGAATTTCAGCTACTTTTGAGCGTAGTTGCTCTCATCGAATTTTATTTTAAGTTAATTATTTGCATAACAATTCCCGAAGAGCCACAATATCAAGCTATTTCTGCTAATGAGCAGGGTTATCTATGGAGTGAAGAGTTAGGATTATATTTAGGCATATTTGACCAGAAACTGCGTTATTTTACCGTTGATGGTCAATTGGTTCCCACTCCCCAAGAAGCTGAATTACAGCAAAGACAAGCAAAGGAACAGATTCTTTTAGAAAAGGAACAGATTCTTTTAGAAAGGGAACAGATTCTTTTAGAAAAGGAACAGGAAAGACAGGCAAAAGAACAGGCTCTCCTAGAAAAAGAACAGGCTCTTTTAGAAAAAGAACAAGAACGACAAGCTAAGGAAAAATTAGCGGCAAAATTACGAGAATTAGGCATCAATCCCCAAACAATTTAGCCGGTTAAAATCTGCAAACAGCGATCGATAACCCCTTGAGTTACAATTATCTTGATTTGACTGGATAGACCCGAATGCAACTCACTCCCGAACAATACAAAGAAAAAATGCAGCGCCGCAAGGCAATCCAAGAAGAACGTTTAGCCGAAAAAATTGCTGAAAAAGGTTTAATTATCGTTAATACTGGCGATGGTAAGGGAAAAACCACGGCAGCCCTCGGTATGGTTTTACGTTCCCTCGGGCATGGTTACAAAGTGGCGGTGGTACAATTTATCAAAGGTGCTTGGGAACCTGCCGAACAAAAGATTTTTAGTGTTTGGGGGGAACAAATCGAGTTTTATGCAATGGGGGAAGGTTTCACCTGGGAAACCCAAGATAGAGAAAGAGATATAGAGAAAGCCCAAGAAGCATGGCAAAAAGCCCTAACTTTTCTCGAAAATCCCCAATATCAATTAATTTTACTCGATGAGATCAATATCGCCCTTAAATTCGGTTATCTGGATATTCAGGAAGTTATCGCTGGTTTAGCCCGAAAACCCGCTAATTGCCACGTTATTCTCACTGGTAGAGGAGCTTTACCCGAATTAATCGAGATAGCGGATTTAGTCACGGAAATGAAGTTAATTAAACATCCCTTTCGTCAACAGGGAGTGAAAGCGCAACCCGGCATCGAATTTTAACTACTGCTTAAGCGTTGTACTGTCTCTCCCGACAATAATCGATGAGTTTCAGCGAGAAGATGGGGAATTTGATCAGCGTGAGGACTAGCGGCTAAACAGGCAGTTAAATCGAGTTTTTCCACCTCTTTTGCCTGTTGACCCGGGAACCAATGACCCCCATTCCCCAAGAGATTGTATCTGGCCCTAGCAAAGTCAATCATATCGTAGGCGATAGCGAGATTGCGTAACCAGAGGATAGAAGGAATATTGATGTGATTGGGGGTATTTTCCCAGCTAGGTAAACCTAAAGACCAAGTTTTCACCCAATTATCGCCTAAACAGTTGATCATCTCTCCTTGCAATCTCTCGATAATTGCTGGTAAAATCTCCTCGGCCCGATCAAGTAAGGGTAAAGTTTTCAGGTGTTCATCAAAATCCTTGGCTCGCGCTGCACCAATACTCAGGGTATGAACAGCCGGATGACTGAGACAGAATAGGTCATTAAAAACCATCGGACTGAGAGGAGAACAGAGAGCGACGAGCTTAGGGGGAGGATTGTAGAGATGGCCGCCCTTATCGGAGGGACTAATGATAAAAACGCCCATATCGTGCTGTTTTGCCGCTTCTATGGCCAGCCAGTTATTCTGAAAAATATAGTACCAGTGCAGATTGAGGTAATCGTAACAATTTGTTGCAATAATCTTGACAATTACATCAGTTGGTGAATGGGTGGAGAAACCGATAAAACGAACTTTTCCCTGTTGCTGTAATTTTTTCGCCTCTTGCCAACAACCGCCCTCGGCCATAGTATCATCGAGAATTTCAGCCGTGTTGATGCCATGGATACCCAACAAATCCACATAATCTAATCGTAAAAATTGCAGGGATTGCTCAAATTTACGGCGAAATTCCCGCACATCTTGACCAGGAGAAACTTTCGTCTGCACGATAATCTTATCCCTCGGTAGTTGCGGCAAAATTTTGCCTAATTGCATCTCGGAAGTGCCGTAACCCCTAGCGGTTTCGATGTGATTAATCCCCACTTCTAGAGATTTATTTATGATTGCCTCTAAATTGCCTTGATTCTCGTCGGGAATTTGCGACATCGGCACATCCTGCCACTGAAATTGATAGCGCATTCCCCCACAGGAAAACACCGGCATTTGTAGATTAGTGCGACCGAAACGACGATACTGCATATATTCAGTTATCAGTTATCAGTTATCAGTGGGGAGATGGGTGACCACTTCGTGCGCGTTGCGGGGGGTGATGGGGTATTAGTTGAAACTTCCCTATTTCCCCATTCTCCCATTCCCTGTTCCCTAAATTTAATCGGGTAAAGTGAGAATTTCGACACCGGTTTCAGTGACGGCAATGGTGTGTTCAAATTGGGCCGAAAGTTTACCATCTTTAGTAATAGCAGTCCAACCGTCTTTTAAGAGAATATGTTGCCAAGTACCCTCATTAATCATTGGTTCAATGGTGAATACCATGCCGGGGCGAATTGTTTTGCCTTTGCCGCGAATGCCGTAGTGGGGAACCTGCGGACCGGTGTGAAAAACATTACTGATACCATGACCGACAAAATTTCTAACCACTGAAAATCCTTGTCCTTCGGCGTATTCTTGGATAGCCGCGCCGATATCGCCGATTTTACCCCCCGGCTGCACTGCATCTATGCCTCTTTGCAGACATTCTCTAGTCACTTCTACTAACTTTTTCGCTAGGGGGGAGGGAGTACCGACAAAGAAAGTCTGGGAGGTATCGCCGTGATAACCCTCTAAAATCGGGGTGACATCGATGTTAATAATATCGCCGTCTTTAAGGATTTGAGCGGCGCTGGGGATGCCGT
Organism: Microcystis sp. Msp_OC_L_20101000_S702; assembly: GCF_007095705.1. Classification (NCBI taxonomy): domain Bacteria; kingdom Bacillati; phylum Cyanobacteriota; class Cyanophyceae; order Chroococcales; family Microcystaceae; genus Microcystis; species Microcystis sp. Msp_OC_L_20101000_S702. The sequence goes on along the minus strand of NZ_SFBO01000202.1, from coordinate 10,666 downwards.
GACAGATAACCTCGTTAATGCTAGTACAGATAGACTTAGGAAAGCCATGGTATCCTAGTGGCGCACTTTTGGCTCCATGGGCGCGAGTCCAACGTTCTGCCTCGTCATTGATTTCTAGGGTACTTACCCCCGGTTTAACCATTTCTGCCAGATGGTCTAACAGTTTAGCCGCTAATCGTCCAGCTCGACGCATTTTTTCAATTTCCCGGGAGGAGAGTAAGGTGATGGTATCGTTGCCCATGAATTATCCGACTGTTGAGAAATATTCTTGTTACATTTCTTATCCTAGCAAAATCGGGCAGCGTTATGGTTTCGGGAGTGGGGTGTAGGGTGTGGGGTGTAGGGTGTGGGGTGTAGGGTGTGGGGTGTAGGGTGTGGGGTGTAGGGTGTGGGGTGTGGGGAGAATAAATAAAAATAATCTCCTGTCTCCTGACTACTGATAACTGACTACTGATAACTGATCACTGATAACTGATCACTGATAAGAGAAATTAACCGAATCTACCGGCTACATAATCGCGAGTTTGTTGATTAACTGCATCGGTGAAAATTTTCTGGGTGGTGTCAAATTCCACCAAATGGCCGACGCGGCTTTCATCGGTATTAAAAAAGGCCGTGCGATCGGATACCCTAGAGGCCTGTTGCATATTATGGGTGACAATCACGATCGTGTATTGTTGCTTCAATTCATGGATTAATTCCTCGACTTTGAGGGTAGAAAGGGGGTCTAAAGCGGAACAAGGTTCATCCATTAATAATACTTTTGGTTTTACTGCCAAGGCGCGAGCAATACACAATCTTTGTTGTTGTCCTCCCGATAATCCTAAAGCGGATTTATTCAACAGATCTTTAACTTCATTCCAAAGAGCAGCTCCTTTTAAAGCTGATTCCACAATCCCATCTAATTCACTGCGACTAGCGGAACGATAAATTCTAATACCGTAGGCAATATTATCGTAAATACTAGCGGGAAAAGGGTTAGGACGCTGAAACACCATACCCACCTGTCGCCGTAAGGTATGAAGGTTAACTTTGGGGGCGTAGATATCTTGGCCAAAAAACCTAACTTTGCCCTTAACTGTCACCTCTCCTTCTAATTCCCCGATGCGATTGAGGGCTTTTAAGAGAGTGGATTTACCACAACCAGAGGGGCCGATCATGGCGGTTACTTGCCTTTGCGGGATTTCTAAAGAAACCCCTTCCAGGGCTTTTTTACTACCGTAGAAAAAGCTAAGATTTTCGACTTCGATCGCCGAATTAGCTAGAGAAGTAGGGGTGTTCATGGTAGAGGAATCGATCATCATAAAAATGCTTAATTTGAGCGTTTACGAGTAACAAAACGGGAAAGAAGGCTAGTAATTAAAACTAAGATAATCAGCACTAAAGAAGCTGTCCAAGCTAGGGAATTTTGTTCAGGAAAGGGGGAACTAGCATAGTTATAAATCAACACCGTTAAAGCCGGTGTGGGCGACCAAAGACTTTCTTGCCAAAATTGACTAAATAAAGCCGTAAACATTAAAGGGGCAGTTTCTCCGGCAGCCCGGGCCACCGCTAATAATATCCCGGTCATAATCGGTGCGATCGCTGCTGGCAGGACAATGCGAAATACCGTATCGAAACGGGAACCCCCCAAAGCGGAGGAACCGAGACGGTAGGACATGGGTATTAGTTTTAGTGCCTCTTCCGTGGTTAAAGCGACGATGGGCAACATAATCACCCCCAAAGCAAAGGCCCCCGCTACGGCGGAAAATTGTTTGGTAGTTAACACCAAAACCCCGAAGGAAAACACCCCGACGATAACGGAAGGGGTACTACTCAACACCACGATCGCAAAGCGCAGAATACCGCCAATTTTGGAACCCCGAGCGAATTCCGAGAGGAAAACCCCGGTGAGAATCCCCAGAGGTATGCTGCCTAAGGCCGCTAAACCGACCATGGTTAAAGTCCCGACGATCGCATTAGCAAAACCGTTGGGAACACTAGGATCGGAGCCAACTGGGGCAGGTAAAGAGGTGAAAACTTGCCAATTAAATCCGGGTAAACCTTCTTTGACAATTTGAAAGAGGATAGCGAATAAAGGCAGAATAGCGACGGCACTAAGAGCGATCGCTAAACCCGTGAGACCGTTGGTAAAAAAATGCCGCCACGGTGACAGGGGTTGCTGTAAATCTTCTTCGGGAAAGGCTCCTTGAGTCATAAAATTAACGATTGCGGTTGATAAACTGTACTAACAAAGCCGCTACACTATTGACGGCTAAGGTAATAACAAATAGAATCAAAGCTAGATACATCAAAGCTCCGATGTGGACTTTTTCAAAAGCTTCTGGGAAAGTATTAGCTAGTACAGCAGGAATAGTATAACCGGGGGCCAAGAGGGAGGGACTAATAATCGAGGAGTTACCGATTACCATAGCCACCGCCATGGTTTCCCCTAAAGCACGCCCTAAACCGAGGATAATCGCCCCGATAATGCCAGAACTGGCCGCCGGCAACAGCACGCGCCAGATGGTTTCCCAACGAGTGGCACCTAGGGCCATGGAGGCGCTGCGTAATTCCGGGGGGACGGTAAGCAAAACATCGCGACTGATAGCGGAAATGGTCGGCACGATCATGATCGCCAGGATCACACCGGCAATCAACATACTCGGTCCCAAAGGTTGGGTACTAAATAAAGGGAACCAAGCAAGATTTTGAGATAACCATTCTTGCAGGGGTTTAAGCACGGGAATTAGCACGAAAATCCCCCATAAACCGATAATTACACTGGGAATCGAGGCAATTAATTCCACCAAAAAACCTATGGGATAACGGATACTGGCCGGCAAATAATTCTCGCTCGTGGTTAAAGCAACGGCAACACTGAGGGGAATGGCTAATAAAAGAGCCAGAATCGAGGAAACAACGGAACCGAAAATAAAGGGTAAACCACCAAATTTGAGGACGTTCACATCCCAAGTGGTTCCCCAGAGAAATCCCAGACCGAATTCATTGATCGCCGGCCGCGCATCCTGAAAAACAATCCAGGCCATCCAGAGCAGAAAAATTAAACCGGAGGCGGCACAAATCCAGACTAAGACTGTAAAAATGCGATCAAATAAACCGGCAGTGCCGGGGTTTTCGTTAAGATTGGCCGCTGAAAGATCAAAAGACTCAACGGGTTTAGAAAAATTGGCCATAAGATAGATCGCGATTACCAGTTATCAGTTATTTCAAATACAACTGTATGGGCTGAACATTGTTCAGCCCAGAGAAAAGAAATACTTGCCGTTATTAGTTATGGACTTAACCGGTAACTTTTTCCATCTTACTGGAAAGCGGTGACAATCAAGCCCAAACTAATACAAAGGTATTTATTTAATTTTGTTAACTTCGGCTAAAACTTTTTGAGTCACCGATTGAGGAATCCGGGTAAATTCCAATTGATTGTTAATACCTTGACCGGTGGTGAGAATCCAAGTCAACAGTCTTTTAATTTCCGCCGCTTTTTTGTTATCAGCGTAGTCTTTCGGTACTAATAACCAAGTAATCCCGACGATCGGATAACCACTGCCCGGATCGTCCATATTAGCGGTAAAATCGGCGTTAAATTTGATCCCTTCCATAGCTTTGTTAGCTTGGGTGAGACTGGGTTCGACAAATTGACCGGCTTTATTTTGAACTTTAGCAGTTCTCATGGTTGCCCCTTCATTTTTGCGGGCAAAGGTATCTTGAACGTAACCGATCGAGCCTTCTGTTTGTTTAACCAGGGCTGCCACACCATCATTTTTCGGTCCCTTGAGAACCGTAAAACCCCAGTTAGGTTCTTTGCTGGTTCCCACTTTACTTTTGAAAGAAGGACTAATAGCACTCAGGTGAGAGGTAAAAATCTCGGTAGTACCGCTACCATCAGCCCTAACCACTACTTTAATCGGTCGGTCGGGCAGTTTCGGATCTACTTGTTTCCAGTTGGTGATCTCGCCACTGAAGATTTTACCCAGGTTAGCCCGGGAAATTTGCAGGTTATTTACCCCCGGCAAATTATAAACCACGGCGACGGCTCCTCCGGCGGTGGGAACTAGCAGTAAACCGTTTTTCATCTGGCTTTTTTCCGAGGAAGAAGGAGCGGCATCGGAAGCCCCAAAATCTACGGTTCCGGCGATAAATTGCCGGACACCAGCACCGCTACCGACAGAATTATAGTTAACGGTGACACCAGTGGCGTTTTTATAGTCGGCAAAATAACGCTGGTATAGGGGTGCGGGAAAGGAGGCTCCTGCACCGTTCAGGGTTTGGGCGAGGGTTTCTCCCATCGTCCCTGCTAAGGCCGCTGCCGTGGCGAAGGAGACAGCACACACACGAGTTAGGGTAGCAGTTGAGAATATCATAAGTTTTCCGGTTGAAGAATCCTGCACAATTGGGAAAGTTAAACTTTCTTCAAGATATAGTTTAATGCACAAATATTACTTTTAAATCTAGAAATACTTTAGATTTTTTTTGGTTAAGATTTGGTAAAGTTTAAGTTAAATTTACTTTAAAAAAGTCAAACCTTTTGGCAACAATTTAGTTATACCGATCAAGACAAAAATCCATTGTAAGCTATAAGGATTCTCACACCAATTTGGCACATTTAAACCTTTGCTGATTGAACTTTTCAACATCAATAATGTACCCCTTGCGAACAGGAAACGCTATATAAATAGCTACCTTTTTAATGTTTCATCGCTTCTATTATTTTCATGGTTTCGACGCTGACAGTACAGACTCTTTGCAGTAAGTCAATTACTGTTTCTTTATAATCGGCGAAGCGATAGTTATTAAATCTTTCGGCGATGGTTTGATCTTTGGGTTTCTTTTCCTTATGTGAAGAAGCCGAAAATCAATTTAGTTGTAAAATACCTACACCTGTCAGAGAGGGCTCTTTTGGATTTGGTAGGTAAAATGTATTCTGAGATACAGTCCCCGTATTTCTCACAAAAAGTGCGATCACCAACCCCAGAAGCTTTACAGAATGAGGGTTTGAACAGAGCGCTCGCCTCGAAGTACAAAGGACAGTGTGTTGACGTTCCAAGACTTAAAATCATTATCAATTAGACGTTAGGAAAAAGAAGCAATTGATTACCATTTTTTTAGGCTAATTAATTGGGTTCTTCGGTTTGTGTTATGCAATAGACTGGCGATTTTTGTCAATTGTTTTTTATCTAGAGCGAACTCATCAATTAAGTCTCTTGCCAGAGAAAGATTTAGTCAATTTATGCCCCCCTATCGAACCATAACAAGTAACGAAGAGCCATAAATTTCCCAGTGAAGATAGGCAAGAGGCAAAAGCTTCATCGAAATGTGTAATTAATTTTGCTTGGGTACTTAGCTGATTTTATTGGCTGTTCACTCAAAACGGTCGCCCATTGGTGTGTTCACGGCGATCCTAACAATTTAGAAAGTCTAGAAGATGGGAGAAAAAATGGAAATCATAAAAAAGCCACAGAGGAATATATTAATTTACTATTGAAAATAGTTGATGAAGACCCGAAGGAATTTGGATATGAATTCGGGAGATGGACAGCGGCAAGATTAGCAGAGCATCTAGAAAAGGAAACAGGAATTAAACTGAGTGGCTCGCAAGTGAGAAGAATATTGAGAAGAAAAAAGTATGTGTATATCTGGGCGAAATATAGTCTAGAAGATAAGCAAGACAAGAAATTAAGAAAAGCATTTAAAGAAAAATTAGATGAATATTTAAGGTTGGCTAAAGAAAAGCCAGAGTCAATCCAGGTATGGTTTTGAGACGGGGCTTTCAAGGTGGCGACGCAGGTTCGCCACACAGCCCCTCATGAGTGTGGATTTAGTTTGAGAGTAATAAGAAGGAGAGCTTGGACAAAAAAAGGAAAGCGAAAAAAAGTGAATGGACAAAGAAAAAGAGGAAGGGTGAATGTGATGGGAGCCTTAAGATATAATGACAAAAAACGAGTCTGTTTTATGATCAAAAAAGGAAATTCAGAAACTTTCCATGAACAATTAAAGAAACTTCATGAAGAGATTCGTCAAGAATGGATAAACTTGGGAAATCTGCCCGAAGATTTTCGAGAAAAGGGACCGAAAATTATCATCATATTAGACAATGCTAGTTATCACAAAAAGAAAGATGTTATTGAGCAGGTGGAAAAATAGAGTTTTTACCAGCTTATAGTCCAGATTACAACCTAATAGAATTAGTGTGGCATTCCGCTAAAGAATACATAGCTAATCGAGAATTTGAAAATAAAGAAGAACTGGAAAAAGCAGTCAATCAGCTTTTAAATGAAGGGGGATTGATTATTAAATGGAGTAGAAAACTTAAAAATAAGGGTAATGCTGTCAATGTAACTTAAATGCGTAAAAGCTTAGCCGATCAATTGATGCCCCGGAGTGATAAAGTTTTCTATTACTGATAATCTCGAAATTATCGTTCAACCAGATTAAAGATGCTTCTGTGACTAGACCTTCTTCAAGAGTGACTAGGGAAAAATTGCGAGATTTACCCTTATCGGAGTGGAGAATGCGAGGGACACTGGCAGCATTCAGATAAACAGTTCCCATCTCGGAAGTGACCACGGGATTGCGTAAACGGGAAGTAGTATGACGGAGACGGTGGTGCATATGACCGAAACTGACGAGAGGAACCTGTTTTCCTAATAGCTGTGCTTGTGCGATGGCCGCTGCTAAATCCGGATCCCCGTGGTCCCCTCCCAAGGGTTGCCAATCCCGACCACAGATAGCTTCCGCTTCCTTTCCCAGGCCAGCTGGACCATTGTGACCTAAAAAAATCAGGTTATTATAGGCAGTATCTTGAATATTAGCGATAATTTTGGCAGTAGATTCGGCAAAACTGCTGATATTATAGCGTTCTTGAAAAAATTCCCCATTTTTCCACTCGGAACCCCCCCAAGTAAAGGGACGACCCCCAACAATCGAAAGCTCTAAACTGGGTAGGTCTAGTTTTGAGTAACCCACATGAGCAACCCCTAATAATTCTAACTGAGCGGTGACACGATCTTCCTTGTTGCGATCGTAGGGACATTGTTTTCGTCCCCAGGGGGTGGCACTATACCAAGCGTCATGATTACCGAGAATAACGGCTTTTGGTAAGGACAAACTGGCAATCCGACCGACAACTTCTAGGGATTCATTGCCAAAATCGCCGACAAATAGGGCTAAATCCACTTGTAAAGCTTCTAGAGCTAAATTATCTTCTATTTCCCATTGGTCGTGAATGTCACCGATGACGGCGATTTTATAGGTGCGAGGGAAAGAACTTACCATTACCAGTTATCAACTATCATGTACCAGTAATGATCATAACTAGGATTGGCCGAATAAATAGGGTCTGCTGAAAAAGTTTGTTGGTGGGGGCAGGGTGTGGGGTGTGGGGTGTGGGGTGTAGGGTTTTACCGATTTTGAGGTAGTCAGTTACCTAATTTTCAGGGAAAAAGTACCTGAATTTTACCCCCGATCCCTCCAATGGTCGGCACTTTTTGAGGTCAAAAAAGTCTAAAAGCCTTATCCAACAAGGTTTTTAGATTTATTCAGCAAGCCCTAAATAGACCTCTTGCAAAAATCAAAAATCTTCCTTTAGGTGAGGAGTAAGGAGCCAGTAGTCAGTCGTCAGGAGAATTAAGAATGAGCATTAATCAATTAAATGCTCTATTTAGTGATTTTATGCAACTTTATGCTTATTTTTCTCATTTTTGCCCTCTCAAAAATTAATGATGCAAGAACTCAGGTAAAGATGTAAAGATTTAAAACAAAGTTACCCACAGTCATCGGTTTGTTTGTAAATTTAGATACAGAATTATCAGGGTGATCTGTGTATGTCTTTACTACAATACCGCACTACTGCCGTTGTTACTTGCCCCCAAGCAAACACATGGGTACAACTCAGAATGCTTCCCTCTCCATACAGCTTTGATGAAGCGCTACTACTCTGTGAACAGGATCAGGGCCGTTGGGTGGCATGGATTCCCGATTTTGGCGAAATTATCTTGATCGAAGGGCAATTTGAGGGATAAACTAACTCTTGCTTACAATTAAGGCAGATAAACAGCGATCGATCACTTGTTTTAATACTAGAGCCGTCCAATCAATATCGGCTGCGCTGGTGTCCCTTCCCAGGGTTAAACGAATTCCCGCTAATGCTTCTCGATCGCTGTAGCCCATAGCTTTTAAAATTGGACTAGGGGAAAGTTTGCCACTATGACAGGCGGACCCAGAACTAATGCCGATTCCTGCTAAATTAAGCTGACGAACTAGCTGTTTTCCCGTGATCTGACTGTCATCGTCGGGACGGACAATAAAGCTGACGTGGTGGGGTAAACGATAGAATCGGTCCCCCGTGGGCAGCAGATAAGGATAATCGGCTAAGAGGTCAAATAATCGATCTCGCAGGGCGATTAAACGCATTTTTTCGCTAATTAAGTCTTTTTGGGCTAATTCAGCCGCTAAACCGAAAGCTGCGATCACCGGTACGGCTGGGGTTCCCGATCGCAGACCTTTTTCCTGGCCACCGCCGCGCAGTAATGGTAAAATATCGACACCGGCTCTGATGTATAAAGCTCCCGATCCTTGCATTCCATAAATTTTATGGCTGGAAAGAGATAATAAATCTACGGGCAGTTTCCGCACATCAATCGCGCATCTTGCCGCCACCTGCACCGCATCGGTGTGAAAAAGAACTCCCCTTTCTCTGGCAATGCTGCCCAATTCTTCAATCGGTTGTAGGGTTCCCACCTCACTTTGTCCGTAAATAATGGAAATTAAGACCGTATCGCTTTGAATTGCGGCTTTTAGGTCTAAAGGATTAACCCTACCTTGACGATTGACGGGAAGACGAGTAATTTGCCAACCTTGCTGCTCTAATTGTTTACAGGGTTCAGCGATCGCCGAATGTTCCACACTAGAAATAATTATATGACGGGGGCGGTTATACTGTTGAGCAACCCCGATAATCGCTAAATTATCGGCTTCCGTGCCGCCAGAAGTGAAGATAATCTGGTCTGGATTGGCATTAATTAACCCTGCTACCTGTTCTCTAGCCATTTCGATGACTGTTGCCGTATCCTGTCCCCAAGTGTGTAAACTGGAGGGATTGCCCCAATGATGCTGGAGAATAGTGGCAACCCGCTCGATCACTTGGGGATGAGTGGGGGTAGTGGCACTATAGTCAAGATAAATTTGCATTATTTTACAATCTGAGAAATGAGAGTCAAGACAGGCAGCTATTCTCAGTTTAGCCGTTTAAGAGATTAGAAAACGGGTTTCTTAAAGAAACCCGTTTTCTAAGAAACCCGCTTTCTTTAAGAATTGAGTTTTCGGCAGATTTGACGAGCTAAGTAAGGCAATCGATCACAAACTTCGGGGTCGCTTTCGAACGCAGATTTTTTTTTAGTTAAAAGCATCACATTTCTGAGAGATATATCAGGAAGTCTTCTACTTTCTTCGGAATAGTATTCTGCCAGATCTTCAGAGGTAAAGCTGAAGCCTCTCTCAGAAGCCAGTATGACAGTAAGATCCATTAAACTTTGGACATCTGTTGTTAGTTCTAGACTATCTTGAATTTCTAGATCACTCTTAGCAATTTCATTAAACTGTCTGACGGCTTGGATAGACATAAGTTCTCCTGTGATGTATTAAGATTGAGACCAAGAACGGCCGATGCAAGTCTGAATTGCATCACTATCTGATCTAGCTTGATAGAATACCTCATTGGGTGTCTGATAGTCAAGACATTTTCGAGGACGATTGTTAATTAAGTTTACGGCTCTTTCCACCTCCTCTGGCTTAACGATTTTAAAATTCGTTTCCTTGGGGAAAAATTGTCTTAACAGTCCATTGGTATGCTCGTTTAATCCCCTCTCCCACGAATGATAAGGAGTAGCAAAATAAAAATCTGCTCCTAGTTTCTCACTCAACTCTTGATGTCCACAAAATTCTTTAACCTTGTCACAAGTAAAGGTTTTTCTTTTGTCAGGGTGAATCTCTTGGAAAATTTTTTCTGTGACTCTATTGATTTCCGATGCGGTTTTGTTTTTGGCTAATCCTGCTACTAAAAATTTCGAGGCTTTGTCCATATATGTAACGAGAAATCCTAGATGATTGCCTCCAATCATTGTGTCACTTTCCCAATGACCGATTTCGGTTTTCTGGTCAGCAATTGCTGGTCGCTCGCTGATATCTACACGCTCTGGAATCCCTCCACGCTTACTTTTTGCTCCATTTCGACTCTTTCTTTTTCCTCGTCCAGCCGCGTAGGTATTCTTGATACTTTCCACAGTCAAGGGTAGTTTTGATAGATCATTTGATAGATGGTTTCATGACTGAGCGATTCTTGACCAGCTTTTTTCAGACGACCTGCTATTTGTTCGGGACTATGATAATCTTTTAATCCTTCTTTGACCAACTCTAAGGCTGACTCGCTGACATTTTTAAAGGGTTGTTTGGCATTTTTGGTGCGCGTCTCGCTTTCAGCTTGTGCTGTGTCAGGTAGATAGCAGCCGAGAGAACTTTGATTCCTTCTTAATTCTCGCTCTGGTCGTGCTTTGATGACATCCGAGCCAGACGGCCATTTGCCGTTGAGATAAATTCCCCTCCTGACTAAGTTGGTAGAGCAAGTTTCTTTGTTCTATGTTAAGATGTTGAGGGCTTCGTTTTTGGGTCT
>NZ_SFBO01000201.1:0-40197 GCF_007095705.1 Microcystis sp. Msp_OC_L_20101000_S702 | reverse complement strand
TTTCTCTTTTTGTCAAATTTTATGTTAAGAAAGATGTGACTAATGGATAGCTTATCAAGGGGGGCAGGGGGGATCGAACCTAAAATCCATTTTTAATTTAATTATAACCAGCTACTTAAATGATCGGGTTCCTTTCGGGATTTCCGAAGAACAAAAAAGGGGACTTCGCCCCTTTTTCCGGATTAGTTAGTTATTTTTTCGGCGATAACATCATCATCATGTTACGACCTTCTTTTTTTGGTGCTTGCTGTACCTCAGCTACATCCTCTAAATCCTTGGCCATGCGAGCCAGTAATTCTTCCGCTAGGTTAGAGTGTTGAATTTCCCGACCTCGGAAGGTAATCGTCGCTTTTACCTTATCTCCCGCTTTTAAAAAACGTTGCGCTTGGTTGACTCGCACGTTGTAGTCATGCTCATCGATTTTATAGCGCATTTTAACTTCTTTTATATCGGCTGTATGCTGTTTTTTCTTGGCTTCGCGGGCTTTTTTCTCCTGTTCAAACTTGTACTTGCCATAGTCCATAATCCGGCAAACGGGAGGACTTGCCGTTTCACTGACGAGGACGAGATCAAGTTCCTTTTCTTCGGCCACGCGCAAAGCTTCGGCAGGAGTAATAATGCCTAGCTGAGAGCCGTCGCTATCGATAACGCGGATTTCGGGAAAGCGGATTCTTTCGTTAATTTGGGGGAGATCGCGAGTAGTGCGTCTTTTATCTATCACAGGCGTTCTGGGTTATCTCTATTCTAGTTAGTTAATCGGTTGGAGTTTACAAAATGGTTTACTTGCTATTCTACCTACTCGATCGAGTTTCTTGGCCAATTGTTAAGTTTTCTTGCAATGTTAATTTTTAGCCGCCGGTCCTCAGCCCCCGGCCGTCAGCCAGATAAGCTGTTGTCTATGGGTTTTGTCAGACTAAGACCCTATACTCTCAGGAATCGATCGGTAAGGTGCGTTACCCCTCGTTGCGGCAGGTAACGCACCCGACAAAATCGGCGTAATCGCACTACCTCTGTAAACCAATGTCTAGATTATAGTAGGACAGTATCAGGCGAAAGTTGATAAGATTTTCCAGTATGGTTAAATGTTGCACTGATGTTTTAATATTACCTATCGCCTAAAACTATGATTACTTATATTAAAATTCATGGCTTTAAATCCTTTCATAATTTTGAAATGGAATTTACGCCGCTTACTGTAGTTGCTGGGGTTAATGCTTCTGGTAAGAGTAATTTATTTGATGCTTTGCAATTGTTGGCGCGGCTGGCAGAAGTGGATCTGAAGACGGCTTTTAGCGAGCAACGAGGACATCCTAGCGAACTTTTTACCCAGTATGATGAGGACGACTACGCCACGGAAATGGAATTTATAGTTGAAATGTTAGTCAATCGCAAGGTAAAAGATAATTGGGGTGGGGAAGTCGATCCCCTTAAATATACAAGGTTGCGCTATCAATTAAAAATTAAACGAGAGTCTAATATAAGTGGATTTGAAAACTTGTATATTGTTGATGAACGTTTAGAAAATTTAAAGCACAATGAAGATAATTGGGTAAAAAATTATATTCCTAAGACAGTATTGGAAACTTGGCGACCAAAAGTAACGGGTAGGAGAGCGATTCCTTATATTAATACTGAAGATAAGAGTGGTATTGCTACCATTGTTGTACATCAAGATCGTAAACAGGGAAATAAAAAAGTATTTCTGGCAAAAAGCGCATCACAAACTGTTTTAAGCAGCATTAATACTATAGATTTTCAACATATATTAGCCGCCAAACAAGAAATGCTGAGTTGGAAGTTTATGCAGCTTAATCCCGAAGATCTGCGAGAACCTACTCGTCAAGATATGGGCATCAGAGATACAATAACAGCAAGCGGAAAGAATTTAGCCGCTGCTTTATTTCGCATCAAACAAGATGATGAATATACCCTCACAGCAATTTCCCGTGATCTCAATAATCTGCTACCGAATCTTACAGAAGTTAATGTTTATGACGACAAAGCAAATCGACAATTTATTATCAAGGTAAAAGGTAATGATAATCGGGAGTTTTCTTCGAGAGTGCTTTCCGAAGGAACCCTACGTTTATTAACATTATGTGTCCTGCAATACGACCGACAACACACAGGATTACTGTGTTTTGAAGAGCCAGAAAATGGCATTCATCCTTTTCGTATTGAAGCAATGGCAAGATTATTAAAAGAGCTAACTGTCGATTTTGAAGATACTGAAATGCCTTTACGCCAAGTAATAGTGAACACTCATTCTCCGGTTCTGGTGAGTCAATTAATTAATTGGCAAGATGATGAAAATGTCAGCATTTGGCTTTCTCAACTTACCACTATAATATCCACTATTGAAGGGAAGCGAATTAAGATGAAAAGCAGTAATTTTCACCCTGTTATCAAAGAGAATAAAAAGCAATTAACCTTTTTTTAATACTAACTATTGATTAGGCGACTTACCATCTCTACCATTCCATATATGTTTAAATTTTTAATCTCTTCCTGAATTTGATCGATTGAACTTTGAGAATCATCACTACAGTAAGCCAATTGAACTTTCTTTCCCTGCGGATCGGTTAATAGGGTGATCAAGTCTCGATCGCTCGACACCTGATAATCTATATAGATGCCTTTTCTATCTTTGGCGGGAGTGAATTTACATGAATAATAGTTATCCTGTTTACGTTTGTCCGATGCTTGTCTAGCCAACAATTTTTCGATTAACAAACAATCGGATTCTTTATGTTGCTCGTCGTGACTATGCTTTATTTTGCTTAAATCCGCTTTAGTGTGAGTCTTGGAAACATAACGATAAAGCTCCGCTTTATCCTTATACTGGATAGGTAAAATAATAAATCCTTTCTCCGCTTCCTCTTTGATCGCCTTTCGAGGAATATCGGCATTATAGGGAGTTAATAGGATAGCTTGTAATTTATATTTGAGTTTACTGGTGACATGATCGGCAATTTCTCGTTTTAAAATATCTCTAAAAGTTGTAATTTGTTCGATAGCTGTACTCGTGGAATTTTTATTAGTTCCCTTCATCTCGATAATCGTCAGCAGAAGTAAGCCATTCTGAATAAAAAGAGATAAATAATCAGGTCTTTTCTGCTTTTGATTTGTAACGAGAGGATCCTCCCGACGATCAGTTTTAAATAAAATACAAACGGAATCTTTTTCTGGCTTGGTAATCCGAAAGCTGACACCGCTTTCGGGTGGAGCGATCCGATTGGGTACGGTACAGAAAATAAGCAAATTTTCTAAAAAGTTAAATTTTTGCCAATCGAGTTTATTCTTCTTCTGAGGAACATTCTTCTTCGGTTTCTTGGTTTTGTTGTCCTGCTTCATAAATTGCAAAAAACTTTTGTTGAATATCAACTGATACATCGCTGAGAGTATCCCAACGAATACCGTATTCAGGGTCGTGTAAAGAAAGTAATTGATTATTTTTCATTTCATAGGCGCTAACCTGTTCCATTTTAAGAAAAGCTCGGCTATCTTGCAGATAAAGCAATTTAGCTTGTTCGGCTAAAAGTTCTGGATTTTGGTGATTACCATTAACGATATTGTTAAGATGAGCCATCAAATAGGGGCTATGAGTCGTCAATAAAATTCTAACTCCTAAATTTACTAAAATCGCTAAAGATTCTAACAATTTTACCTGAGATTCTGGATGTAAGTTCATTTCAGGCTCATCGATCACCAGAAAATCCCCGGATTTTGCTCGATAGCGTAAATAGAGTAAAAGCGGGGCTAATTGTTTAATAGACGAGGAAGCATTATAAAGATCGATTTCTAAACTTCTTTTTACCGAAACTTTAATTTCTCTGCCTCCAATTTTAGTCTTTTTAAAGATTGTTTTATTGTTATTTTGAATATACTTTTCAATTTGATCAGCTAATTTTTGAAAATCATTTTTGTTTTTGGCAATGGGATCGGGCTTATTTTCTAGTTCTATGTCAGTTAAAAAATCTAAAAAATCCTCTACTGGTTGAGGATAGCGAATATCTCCCTGTTCTTTCAGTAACTCTAACTGTCTATCTCGATTAATACGTCTATTAATACGTCCTTGTGTCAATAGCTCTCTCTGATTCCCTTTAAGTAGCTTATATCTTCTATTGCCCAGCATTTTATAGGTATTTATAAAAGCGTTTCTTTCGGCGGGTAAAGGAAGTGCGTCGGAAAATGAAAATTTTACAACAGCAGCAACAAAATTAAGAAAAACTATGTCTTTATAATTATTAATTTTATCTTCCTTTTCTTGATAAAATAAAATCTCATTATTGTTCTCGCTTCGCTCGATTTTCTTGATTCCAAGTGAAGCTAATGACCCGCGATATTCAATTGTATCCGCTAAAACTTTTTCTATAGCTGTTTTAATATCATCTTCGGAAATTTCGATACTGAATTTCGTTTTTTCAAAAATCTTGCCGCTAGAATCTTGGAAAAAAGATTGTAGTTTTATCCCGCTAAATTCAGATGCGGACTTTTGAACAATTTCGGATATAACATCATAAAAATGTCGGTCTATTTTTAAAGACCAATGATCGGCTTGATTTGTAAATTCTATTTTTTCTAAAATTTCACTAGAAAAATAAAAGCCGTCAAGCTGATTAATCCATAACCCATAAATCGAGTAGGCGATATAAGTTTTATTAGAATTATTCGGGCCAATAATAACGGTTAGAGGCCGAAGATCCACTTCTGCCTCTTTAATACTACCTAAATTCAAGAGTTTGATTTTCATCATAAAAACGAACACTCCGAATACAGACCCTTATTTTACCCGATTCGTACTCGCTTGCGCCGATTCTTTAGTTTTATCTTCAAACGCGACCTTGATCGAGAAACGAATAGCGATCGCTTTCTGAGAAAAGATCGATCGCCAACCGACAATCCAAAACGCTGTCATTACCTTTCTAAAGCAACAAGCTAGTGGTTAGCTGATCACTGAAAGCTCCTTAAATATCTAACCTTTGGTAGATGCTATTAAGATGATTTAGGTGCTGCTGGGGATCAAAGCAACTTTCGATCTCGTCGGGGGATAAAATGCCGGTAACTCGTTCATCTTGACCGATAAAAGCTTTAAAATTGCCGTTATCGGTGTTCCAAGCGCGATGGGCGTTTTCTTGGACGATTTTATAGGCAGATTCCCGGCTAATTCCCTTACTCACCAAAGTTAAAAGAACTCTTTGACTGAAAATCACGCCACCGTAAACATTCATATTTCGCTTCATGTTTTCGGGATACACCAGCAGATTTTTGACTAAATCGGTGATTTCCTTGAGCATAAAGTGGGTCAAAATGCAAACATCCGGCAGCATCACCCGTTCTACGGAACTATGGGAAATATCCCTTTCGTGCCAGAGGGCGATATTTTCTAAAGCGGAAACGCTATGACTACGGATAATTCTCGCCATTCCCGTTAAGCGTTCTGAGCGGATGGGATTACGTTTATGGGGCATAGCGGAGGAGCCTTTTTGTCCTTTGGAAAAGTATTCTTCCACTTCTAGGACATCGGTTCTTTGCAGGTTGCGAATCTCCACGGCAAAACGTTCGATCGAAGCCGCTAATAAGGCTAATTGTTGCACATAATCGGCGTGTCGATCGCGCGATATCACTTGAGTGGAAGCGGTATCCGGTTCTAATCCTAACTTCTGACAGGTTAACGCCTCAATTTTCGGGTCAATATTGGCATAGGTTCCCACCGCACCAGATATTTTACCGATGGCGATGTCTTGGCGCAAGCGAATTAAACGATCGCGTCCTCGCAGCACTTCCGCTAACCATCCCGCTAGTTTAAAGCCAAAGGTGATCGGTTCGGCGTGAATGCCGTGGGAACGTCCCACCATGACTGTATAACGGTGTTCTTGGGCGCGATAACGCAGGGCTTGAATGAAATCTTCTAATTGTTCTAAAATCAGGTTTAAACTGGCGACTAATTGTAAGGACAGAGCGGTATCTAATACATCAGAACTGGTTAAACCCAAATGAATATAACGCCCCGGCTCGCCCACATATTCGTTAACATTTGTTAAAAAGGCGATGACATCGTGGCGCACTTCTGCTTCTATTTCTAAAATGCGATCGGGATCAAAATTAGCTTTTGCCTTAATTTCTTCTACTGCATCCCCGGGAATATAGCCTAATTCTGCCTGCGCTTCACAGACGGCTATCTCTACCTCTAGCCATGTTTGATATTTATATCTATCCGTCCACAAATTCCCCATTGCAGGGAGAGTATAACGCTCGATCACTATTAATTCTTCCAAGACAACCGTTTAATTGTATCGGATCGGGGCAAGTCTGGGAATAGGCAGGGGGCAGCGGGGAGTTTTGTTTTCCCCACTCCCTTTTCACCGGTTAGTAATTCGGTAGTAGCGGTGAGGCTCTTCTAGGTTGTGTGTGATAAGTTTAACTTACAATATGATTGATTGATCTTTGTGTCCTTTGTGTTTTTGTGGTTCGTTCCACCCCCTCTCTAGGAGGATTATATCTTAGAATACATTTTACCCACCAAATCCAAGAGATAATGTACCTTTTGGGCGAACGCAGTTCGCCCCTACATTGTGGACAAAATCCGTTACTGTAGGGGCGCAAAGCTTGCGCCCTCCGATCAATTGGGATATTATTCCCACGCAAGTCCCTTAGCCTGAATCGAATCCCTACCCCCTTGCTTCAACCCATGCTCGCATTTTACCCGGATTGTTTAATCCGTAGGGATCGACGAGTTGTTTAAATTCTAGTTGTAGCGGATTAATCTGTCTGCTGCCGCCATCTTCCATGATATAAGTGTGAGGATTGGCAATAGCTGCCCCCTGTTGTTCATAGATAGCAATAATCTCATTTAATCGAGTTTCTGTGGTAAATTCTAGCAAGGGAAGACCGGCGGGAATAACTTTACCTTGAAATCTCAAAAATTCTAGGTGCATCATTATTTCCTCCCCAAAATAATTATAGAGTTTCTCTACCGTGGCTAGATTAAAATAAAAAGCCTGTAGATAAGTTATTTTGGGGTTAAAACTACGCGCATGGAGAGTGGTATGATTCCAAGTAAATTCTAAGATACTGTTGCCTTTTTGGGTTTCTTCTGGCGTTTTATAGTAGGTAAGTTCACCATTATATTCTTTAATTAAAGATTCTAATGCGACTCGATCGCTGTCCGATACTATTAACAAAACTGCCGCTTTTCCTGTGGGTAAATAATCCTTAAGAGCAGTAAAATAAGCGGGAATTGGCCAGGAGTGAACACTAACCATTTTCTTGACAATGCCATCACTATCACTGAGAGCTTGACCGAATTTAGCGGCGGTGAGAAAATCGGCAAAAGTAACGATAAATTCTGCCCAAGGATAACAGGGAGCGAGGGCTATTTCTAACTCGGTAATAATGCCATTGGTTCCGTAGGCATGATTGACTTTTTCTACCTCATCCCCCCGTAGTTCGATAATTTTTGGTTCTGTTTCTAGGGTGACTAACTGCACTGCTTGCAGATTGCCTCTATCCTTCAATTGTCCATAATTAATCGAACCCATGCCCACACTGCCACCCCCGATAAAACCGCCAATTGTCGCCGTCCGATAGGTAGAGGGAGCCATTCTTAATTCCCAACCGATTGCGCGAGCTTGTTTATCAAAAAAGGCCATTTTTACCCCCGCTTCTACCCGTGCTGTACCCGGTTTGATCGAGATAATTTTTGTTAGTTTGGTTGTGTCTAAAATTACTCCTCCCTGCAAGGGAACACATTGACCATAATTACCTGTACCCGCACCTCTAACTGTTAAAGGAATTTGGTATTTAACGCAGGTTTTAGCGATGTCAATAACTTCTTGGCTATTGTGGGGACGAATGACTAAATCAGCCCGTTTATCTTGCAGTTGTGCCTCTAAAATGGGACTAAAATGATAATAATCTAAGGAAAGTTTCGCCACTTGTCCCGGATCGGTGATAATTTCCAGATGGGCAAGTTCTTCAATGAGATTTTGATAGTTAGATTTCATGGTTAGGTAGAGATTGCTGAAAAGGTATATTGGTGGGGTTAGGAGACAGGATTCAGGAGCCAGGAGTCAGGATTCAGGATTCAGGATTCAGGATTCAGGATTCAGGAGTCAGGATTCAGGAGATTATTTTTATTTATTCCCCCCACACCCTACACCCCACACCCTACACCCCACACCCTACACCCTACACCCCAATCAGCGATCGCCCCATAAGGAAAAATTAAAAACCGATCGCCTAGGGGATCGGTTTTACTAAAAATTATAAACTTTTATTAACTTTGTTTGCTGAGAAACTGTTGAGCTTGTCTAATAGCGGCAGCGCCGATATTGAAGAAAGCCCAGCCACCAGCAATAAGCAAAGGGGTTAAAACGATTAACACTCTCCAGTCCATAGATTTCCTTCTCCTCGGTCAGTGCTTAAAAGATTGTTACTTGATTCTCATTTTATATTTATACCCTAAACCGCCCCTTTTGGGAATCCAGTATCAGTACCTTTTCCCCCATGAACGAGGGCAAGTTTAGCATAACGCTCGGCGTGTTCAATCAACTCTTGAGCCTCCTGTGACGACACTTCCCGGACGCGTTTAGCGGGAATACCCACCACTAAAGATCGCGGTGGTATATCTTTTGTCACAATACTACCCGCCCCGACAATACTACCCGCCCCGACGCGCACACCATCGAGAATCACTGCCCCAATGCCGATTAAACAACCGCGTTCAATATGGGCTGCGTGAATTACCGCCCGATGCCCGATGGTAACGTAATCTTCAAGGATAGTAATTTTGCCTGGATCTCCGTGTAGGATCGCCCCATCTTGGATATTAGTATAGGACCCAATTTCGATGCGTTCCACGTCGGCACGCAATACCGCCCCATACCAAACACTCACCCCCACAGCTAGGGAAATATCGCCTATTACCGTGGCATTAGGGGCGATAAAAGCCGCTTGACTGACATCGACAATCGGCCAGAAATTAGAAGTTGATCTTAAGTTATCTAAAGACATGGGAGGATCTGCACTAAAGTCGAAAGAGAATACCCGTCCAATTTGGTTGGGTATAATATATATAGGATTATTGGTACAAAGATAACAATTTTTAGTTTAGGTTCTTCCATGATCAATGCAAGTTTACAATACCCTGTTTTTGGCCCCGATATCCATTGTCCTCACTGTCGGCAGCTAATCCCCGCCCTCACTTTGACGGATACCTATTTGTGTCCGCGCCATGGGGCTTTTGAAGCCGATCCCAAAACGGGTGAGTTGGTTCACTTGCAGTCAGGACGGCATTGGCGACTCTGGAATGGTGAGTGGTATCGTCAACACACTCACCCGGATGGTATTCGTTTTGAGATTCACGAAGCACTCGATCGCCTCTATACCCAAGGATTTAAAGCGACTAAAGTAATTATTGCCAACCGTTATCGGGATTTAGTTAGTTCCTACCTAGAACGTAACACCACTTGGCGCGGTAATGAACCGGGTGAAGCCGCTATTCCCCGTCTCTACGGTTTACCAGTAGAATTTAGTCCCGATGCCCCCGATGAACCCTGTTGGGATGTAATTAACTTTGATCTGGAAAAAGAACCGGGGGTTCCCAAACGCTATCCCTATTTTCGTCTTTTTGACTGATTACTGATCACTGAAAATGCACCATGCTTCTATTCGGACGGCTAATATCCATCGGGCGATCGCTTTTTATCAACTTCTCGGTTTTACCCTAGAGGAAAGATTCACCACGGGTTATACTTTGGCCTGTTGGCTCATCGGGTTAAACGGACGCATCGAATTAATCCAAATTCCCCAACCGAAACCCGCACCCGATGCCTTTGGTGATCAGCATTATGTGGGTTATTATCACTTGTCTTTTGACCTAACAGAAAATGTCAGCAATTTACCAGAATGGTTAGAAAAATTAACAAATAACTTTCAGCAAGCCCATCAAGAGGATGCCAATTTATATCAACCTTTAAATATTCTTTTGCCCCCCCAACAACAGATGATCGGCGATCATGTCTATGAAGTCACCTTTATTGCCGATACAGACGGTTTACCCTTGGAATTTATCCGTCGTTTAACCTAAAAAGATTGTCCCACTTCTAGGACTTTTGTTTGGCCATTGCGAGACAAAATAACCTGTTGATTGCCAACTTCCACTAAAGTCCAACCGTTGACAAATTCCCCCGGAGAAATACGGGTAGTTATGCCCTTATTATCAAATAAAGCTGTAGATCGATCGCCTAAATCCATTACCCCCACCAGGGTATTTTTCACCTGATTATTGGTAGGAATAACCGCTGCCACCGGCGGTTTCACCTCGGGGGCAGCCGGTAATGGTGGTGCAGCAATGTCGGGACTTGAGGGTGTAACTGGGACAAGTTTGGCAGTAGTTTCAGGGGTTTGGGGATAAACAGGAACGTAAATTCTTTCTATGATCTGGGGAGTATTATTAACCGGTAAATTAGCGGGTGGTGCTGGTAGAACTGGCACTACTGGAGAAGGGTTATTTTTGGCAGCAGGATTGGGATCGGGGGATAAAGTTTGACTTTGCCGATCAATAATAGCAAGGGATGATTGCAGATAGGCAATAAATTTTTGATCTTCCTGGGAAATCGTGCCATTTTGAGAGATAGGGGCATTTTTTTGACTGATTAGCCATGCCACCACCCAACCTAGATAGATGCAAGCAATAACAAAAATAACTTTATCTAGGGGCATTCTGGGATTTTCTTCATAGCCCGCCGGCATATTTGTTTCACTCCTTGATCGATGCTGTAGTTTCGATTCTAACAGGATAACACTCATTTATTCTACCTCAATTTTCCTTTTTAACTCAGTGACGGATTTTGTTCACAATGTAGGGGCGAACTGCGTTCGCCCAAAAGGTACATTATCAAAGCGCAAGTCCCTAACCTGTTGGCGGCTGTTTGTAAGTGTGAGTTAGGTGTAGCAGCTTCTTAAAAGTTGCCAAACATTAATCAAGTCAAGGAGAATTTATTCTCAATTTTTATAATTGATAAAGTTTGTGATGCTTAAATAAAGAGGTTTTGACAACCA
Source organism: Microcystis sp. Msp_OC_L_20101000_S702 (assembly GCF_007095705.1). NCBI lineage: Bacteria > Bacillati > Cyanobacteriota > Cyanophyceae > Chroococcales > Microcystaceae > Microcystis > Microcystis sp. Msp_OC_L_20101000_S702. Next base: position 29,133 of record NZ_SFBO01000201.1, on the reverse strand, counting down.
AATTAAAGCATATCTAAAGAGTTTTGAGTTAAAAGCAAAACTTCAGGTTTTCATTCAGAAGAAATGTACTAACTAATTTTCCAAAAAAAAATTAGTTAACCTATAATTATGACATATAATTAATTCGCAAGAGTTCTAATGTAAAAAACCTATACCTATGAGGGAGATGGGAGATGGGAGAGAAGAATAAATAAAAATAATCTCCTGAATACTGACTCGGAGAATACAGCTTTCTTTTGCCTTTGGCCTTTTTACTTGCTATAAAGTAGGTTTATTGAAAAAGTGGAGGGAATCATCATCCTATGGCGATAATGGCAAAATCATTTAGACAAAGACTAGCAGAGATTTTCGGGTTTGACCTGCGATCGCTGGCTTTATTTCGCATTGCCTTGGCGTTAGTGATTTTAGTCGATTTATCAGTTCGTTTTAGCCAAGTAACTGCCCATTACAGCGAATTAGGAGTTTTACCTCTAGGAAGCTTATCAAAAGTCTCTGCTAGTCCTTTTTACTGGTCTATTTTTGCTCTCAGTGACTCGGTGCTGGTGCAGAGTATCCTGTTTATTGTCGCTATAGCGATCGCATTATTGCTCTTAATTGGCTATCATACCCGTTTAGCCACGATCGCCACTTGGGCGCTAATCGTCTCTTTACATCATCGCAACCCCCTGTTACTATTTGCCGCCGATGACGTAATCCGGGCAGTATTATTCTGGGCGATGTTTTTACCCCTCGGTGCCTGTTATTCCGTGGAAAGTGCCTTAAACACCAATCCCAACCCCTTACCCAAGCGCGTAGTTTCGGCTGCCACGGTGGCTTTTATGATACAGGTGTGTTACATCTATATGTGGTCAGCGGCCTTTAAAACCAAAAGTGAGACTTGGTGGCCCGATGGTACGGCCGTTTATTACTCTCTCAGTTACGATCAATACGGTACTGCTTTTGCTGGTTTCTTACTATCTTTACCGCAACAATTACTAAAAATCCTGACCTTTTCAGCGTTAATCTTTGAATGGGTGGGTCCACTGCTTATTTTTATTCCCTTTCGCAATAGTTTCTTTAAAATAGTCGCTATTCTCTCGTTTATTCTCTTACATATCGGTTTTGCTCTCAGTTTTCATCTGGGAATTTTCCCGTTTTTGAGTGTCACCCATTGGTTGCCGATCATACCTAGTCTTGTCTGGGATTGGGGACAAAAACGGATGATAACCCCAGAAAGAGAAGGTTTAAGGATTAATTACGATCGAGATTGTGGATTTTGTAAGAAAGTTGTTCATCTTCTCCGCACTTTTCTCATTTTACCTGGCACTCCCCTGTTAGTCGCGCAAGATAACCCCTCAATATACGAGGATATGGTAGCCCAAAATTCTTGGGTAGTGGAAGATTGGCAGGGAAAACGCTGGTTTAAATGGTCAGCATTGGTTTATATTGTCAGTCTTTCGCCGATTTTCTGGTTTTTAGCCCCAATTTTGCGTTTACCGCCCCTCATGACCCTAGGAACGAGAATTTATGAGTGGATTGCCTCCCATCGTCGTTTTATGGGCAATTTCACTAAACCTCTCAAGTTTCGTCCCCTGACGATTAAATCCTCTTTACCCTTAAATATTTTGGTAATTTTCTTCTTATTGTTGACCAGTATCTGGAATTTACGCAGTTTTGTCCGGCAATCGGTCGATAGGGGTGATTTAAATACACCTTTAGTTCAATCCCTCGATCGCTTGCTCACCCGTCGTACTTTTAATACAATTGATATTCTGGCAAGAGTTACCCGTTTAGACCAATATTGGAGTATTTTTGCCCCTGGTCCGCCCCGGGATGATGCTTGGTTTCTGGCAGTCAGTCAATTAGTCGATGGTTCCACGGTAGATTTATTTAGAGAAGGACAGCCGGTAATTTGGGATAAACCCACGGATAGCGATCGCAATCGTTTGTATAAAACCATGCAGTGGCGACAATATTTTATTAATCTTAATCGAGCTATTGGTCGGTCAGTTTATGGAGAGTTTGGTCATTATCTCTGTCAAAACTGGAATCAGCAGCACAGTAGTGATCAACAGATTAAATCCCTGCAACTTTATATTATGCGGGAAAGGACTGTACCCCCCGGAGAAAAACAAGGAATCGAAAAAGAGCTACTCTGGCAGCAAAACTGTCTTTAATCAGTTATCAGTTATCAGTTATTAGTCAGATCAAAGTTATCTTGTAACTAAAATCTGATTGCTTCTTTTTCCCTTTCAAACTAACTACCGCTCAACTTTAAAAATCGCTGGAACCGCTCTGGAGAGTAGCGAGGGATTTTTCAAAATTCATTCTCTGTTCAGCATTGCGGAGAAAGTAACCACTCATCATTGCCGAGGCCAATAACCGGCCCAGATGTTCGCGACTGGTACTGATAGTGACACCGAAATGTTCGGAGGGAAGGTTGCCCAAAAGTCCGATAATGTTGCGTTCCATCACTTGGAAAACCTCTTGGGATTCTGGTTTCGAGAGTTGGGCGATTGTTTCGGGACTTAAGGTCTGCACATACTGCCACAAACTCTCGGAAAATTCACTATCGGTACCGAATAAATTGTGAGGGCGATCGTTTTCTCTATACACCTTTGATCTCCTTAACTCAATTTTTTTATAAACTATCCTTTTGGTTCTTCCAATTTAACAGTTTTTTGAGATAGTGGGAGTCGGTAGAACCGAACCTGAAGGGGATGGTCATACCAAGCAAAAAACCCATCTCCAGCACAAATCAAAAACTTAACACTGATGATAACCGATCACTGTTCACTGATAACTTTTATTTACCCATACCTAAATGCTGGGCCTTTTGATAGACTTTACCCTCCGTCAGCAGCGAGGGGGCAATCACCACTTCCACCTGTTGCATTTCCTTTAAGTTCTTAGCACCTAAAGTCCCCATACTGGTTTTCAGCGCCCCTAGGAGGTTATGAGTACCATCATCTAATTTTGCTGGTCCTACGAGGATTTCGGCAATAGTTCCCGTACTGCCCACACTAATCCTGGTTCCCCGGGGTAGAACCGGACTAGGTGTGGCCATACCCCAGTGAAAACCGCGGCCGGGGGCCTCCACGGACCGGGCAATGGGAGAACCAATCATCACCGCATCGGCGCCACAGGCGATACATTTGCAGATATCACCGCCGGTAATAATGCCGCCATCGGCAATAACGGGGACGTATTTACCGGTTTCTCGGAAAAAATCGTCCCTAGCGGCGGCACAATCGGCCACAGCAGTGGCCTGGGGAACTCCCACCCCTAAAACGCCGCGAGAAGTACAGGCAGCCCCCGGACCGATACCGACTAAAACCCCGGCTGCCCCAGTTTTCATCAGGTTAAGGGCGACTTCGTAGGTGACGCAATTGCCCAAAACCACGGGAATGGGCATTTCTTGGCACAATTGCACTAAATCGAGGGGGGTGATAGCTTCCGGGGATAAATGGGCAGTGGAAACGACGGTTGCTTGGACAAAGAGAATATCGGCCGCTGCTTGGGCAACGATAGCACCGTATTTGACGGCACCGGCAGGGGTGAGGCTAACTGCCGCAATACCGCCTTTTTCTTGAATTTCTTGGATACGAAGCTCGATTAGTTGCGGTTTAATCGGTTCTGCGTAGAGTTCCTGCATTAAACCGACGAATTCTGCTTTGCCGACTGCGGTAATGCGATCAAGAATCGGGTTAGGATCCTCGTAACGGGTTTGAATACCTTCGAGGTTTAGTACCCCTAGCGCCCCCAACTCGGAGAGAAGGACGGCCATTTTAGTATCCACCACCCCATCCATAGCGCTGGCGATAATCGGGATTTCCCGCTCGATATTGCCGAGAGACCAACGGGTATCGGCTAAACTAGGATCGAGGGTTCGCACTCCGGGTACAAGTGCGATTTCATCGATACCGTAAGCTCTACGGGCTGTTTTGCCCCGACCAATAATTGTATCCACGTTTCTATACTATTTCAGACCTATTTAGCCTAGACTAGCAAATTTCGCACCATCTCGAAAAGCTTTTCGGTATTATGGCAAACTAGGCATCGGGAAAATAATCGCCACAGTCGATCGCTTGTTCGGTGTTGGCGCTCCTGGGTTGTACACTACATTTGAGGCGATAATCGTTGGTAAAGTAGCGGCAGTGGGAGCAAGGGATAGAGTGCATCCGTCGCGCAACTTGCCAACTATCGCGCACGGCACTGGTTAAAGACCAGCAAACTAAAGCGATAATGGCAGCGGCGATTGAAAAACGTAAAATAATCCAGATTTCCATGGCGAGCAACTAAAATTACCTGATTTGAATAGGAATCAACTGAGGCAATCGGCAGAGGGTTAGATACTGAACAGTTTACTGACATCCAGACTAACCGTTAGCAATCACCAGACTTTTAAGAACATTTTCAGTCATGGCCGCTAATTGATCCAATTGTTCCTGATGGCGTTTTGCCTGTTTTTTGGCTTCTACCTTGCGTTTCAGAGCTTCCCGGGCTAAATCATCGCGATTTCTGCTTAAAGCTTCGATCGCTACTCGATTCCATGTTTCTGCTTCTTGAATGGCCTTTTTGTACTGGGGGTGAATTTCATCCCAACTGACCTTAAGATTGCTTAAAGCCCCTTTTAACAGGGTTTGGGCATTGTTGGGGTCGGCTCCGATCAGGGATTTTTTCAGAGGTTCGTAGAGTCCCACCGCTTGTAAATGGGTAATAATCGGGATAAATTCTTCTATCTGTTGACTTTTGCTAATACCGGTCTTACACCAAGTGGCAAAATGTTCGCAGTTGTTAAAAAGAAGATTATATTTCTGCTCCCCCAGACGACTTAGCGCCCTTTCTACCACCACATCGGGGATAAAGGAAAATCCCACCTCTACATGGCGCACCACATAGATTTTACCGCCCCTAGCAAAGGTTTCTAGGGAAGTTCGTTCCACAATCTCGCTCGGTTTTCGGTAATGAATGACGCTACCATCTCCGCAATCGATGCCATGATGGGCATAAACACCCTGAAGATTGAGCAATTCCCGATAGGCGTATATTTGATCCCCTTTAGCCATATTTTTTTAGTGATAAATTAAACAAGGAGATTATCTATTGAGTCAGTTTTTCCAGTTATTAATAAGCCATTCAGATTTGGGTCTTCTGGTTTTCGTGTTTTACTTTTTGTTATGAATTAAAGCCAGCAAACAGCTTAAGTCGAAAATGTTCAAGATTGCTTTAATTCATAACTTATTCTTTTAATAGGCTTTATTTTTGTATTCATGCCCTCAGTTAATCCATTGGTTGTATAATTTTCACAGTAATTATCTAACCGTTGACTCTGTGGAAGGACTCTGGTGGGGCAGCGGAGAAGGAGAATCACTAACCCTCCTAGAGGCGCGATTCCTGATTTTGAAAATATGCGCTGCCGCTTTTTAGCCAGCCTTTCGCCATAATTTTTGATTATCATCCTTGATCCAGAAGAGCCTTTTCTTATTTTACTAAAGAATGCTTAACAGAGAAACACCAGCCAGTATAATAATACAACCAAATAGTCTTTGTTTGATATTTTTTCCATGAAATAAAAAATAGCCATACCCCACACTCATCAATAAACTGCTTTGTTTCACCGCCACTGAATTCGCCGCCACCGTTCAATTAAATCTTTTGCCAGATAAAGATTTAGTCGATTTATGCCCCCCTATCGAACCATAACAAGTAACGGAGAACCGTCAAGGTAAAGTTTTATGACAGGATTCAACGTTTCTGCATCTAGTCAGTCAGTTACTGGTACGCTTCAAACTTGAATGGGCCGCTCTCAGACGAGCGAATCAGACACCTGTGACAAGCCTCTTACGGAGACTCTATGGCTAAACAATTCAACGGGACAATCACCCTCGATATTCGCGATTCCGTACCCGATTGGGAACCCTACGCCGAACCGAAAGCACCCGCAAATTCACCGAATATTCTTTACATAGTCATTGACGATACGGGATTTGGTGCCTGGGAAATGTTTGGTGGCAAAATTAAAATGCCCAATTTAGCTCGTATTGCTCAAAAAGGCTTAATTTATACCAACTTTCACACTACCGCTCTTTGTTCTCCCACTCGTTCATCCCTATTAAATGGACGCAATGCTACCAGTAACGGGATGTCTTGTATCGAAGAGGTGACAGCGGGTTTCCCTGGTAATAATGGTCGCATTCCCTTTGAAAATGCCATGATTCCAGCCGTATTGAGTGAGCGTGGCTGGAGTACCTTCGCCCTTGGTAAATGGCACTTAGTGCCAGAAGAAGAGGCAAATATGGCATCCACGAAGCGGCATTGGCCTTTAGGTCGTGGTTTTGAACGCTATTATGGCTTTTTAGGCGGAGAAACCGATCAATGGTATCCAGATCTGGTCTATGATAACCATCTGATTGAACCTCCTTATGGTCCCAATATGGGGGATACAGAGAACGGTTATCATCTATCGAAAGACCTGGTAGATAAGGCAGTTGCCTTTATCCAAGATCAAAAGGCGATCGCTCCAGATAAACCTTGGCTGATGTACTTCTGTCCCGGTGCCAACCATGCACCCCATCAAATCTGGCCTCAGAAGATCCTAGATTATGATTATAACACGAGCCTGGGAGATCCCGATAATCCAGAGGATTTATCCTTTGTCGAGACAAGTATCTTTAAAGATGGCTATGAAGTCTATCGCACAGAAGTCCTTGCCAAAATGAAAGAATTAGGCATCTTTGGGGATGAGGTAACAGAACCCTCGGTGATTAATCCTCATGGTGAAGGTGAGCTTGCACAACATAACCCTGACCACACTAAGATCCAAGGAGTTCCTGATGGTAAGACGTGGCCTCAAACTGATTGGGTAAAACCTTGGGAAGGATTAAGTCCCGAAGAAAAGGCATTATTTATCCGTATGGCCGAGATTTATGCGGCATTCTCCACCTATACCGATGAACAAATCGGTCGTTTGCTCGATTTTCTCGAAGAAACGGGTCAAATGGATAACACCATCATTGTTGCTGTAGCTGATAATGGTGCTAGTGCAGAAGGTGGGCCTAATGGTTCAGTGAATGAAAACCTGTTCTTTAACGGTATTCCCGATGATTTTGACAAGAACTTTGCCCTTCTCCAAGATTTAGGCACACTGAAAACCTATAATCACTATCCTACAGGATGGGCTTGGGGCTTTGATACGCCTTTCAAATACTGGAAACGTTGGTCAGGTTATGAAGGTGGTGCTGCAACTCCCTTTATGATGTGTGGACCGGGTATTAAGAAGTCACGAATGGCAGATACGGGGATTCGCAAACAGTACATTCACGCGGTTGACTTAGTACCTACCCTTTACGAAATGTGTGGTGTAGAACCCCCAGAAGTGGTTAAAGGTTACACCCAAAATCCCATTGAGGGAATTAGCTTCGCCTATACTTTCGCTCCCGAATATGCTCAACCTGAGTATCAATTTGCTTACAGACTCTCTGACAAGCAAAAACCCAAGGATGCCAATGGAAAACCCAAGAAAGTGCGAGAAACTCAGTTCTATTCGATGTTAGGAACAAGAGGAGTCTGGTATAAAGGTTGGCACGTTTGTACTGTCCATGCTCCTGCACCTTCCAATTGGGGTAATTTTGAGAAGGATATCTGGGAATTGTACTGTATGGATGGGGATCGGGAATTAACTCCCGATCCGACTCAATCTCGTAACTTAGCTAATGACCCGAAATATGCCGATAAACTCGAACAGATGAAGTATATGTGGTTCGTGCAAGCAGGGTTATACAAAGGTATGCCTATTGATGATCGCTCGGCTATGGGTGGAGATCGTCCCCAATTACGTCCCCCAGCATTTGCTCAAGATGACCCAAAGGATGCTACCTTCAGTTACACCTATTATCCAGGGGGATCAGAAATTCCCGAAGCCGTTGCTCCGAATACCCGAGGTCGTTCTTACGAAATCGAAGCCATTGTTGATTTCTCCACGGGTGAGACTCCTAAAGGGGTAATGATAGCTCATGGAGGAAGTTTTGGTGGATATAGTTTCTATATCTACGAGGGCAAACTCTGTTATGTCTATAACTGGTTAGGACAACAGCAACAGAAGATCACTTGTCCACTCTCTAAGCTTGCCGACGAGGAAAATACACTCAAAGTTGTATTTAACAAGAAGCCCAATCAACCGGATAGCAAGTTTGGTGGTAGTACCATTGGTGGTACTACCATAGGAGATATACAACTCTATATCAATGGTATTAAGCAAAGTGCCACGATTGAGAGAGCTTTCCCTGAAGATCCCGATAAATTCCTGGTTGTACTTTCCAAGAAGCCAAATCCAAATTCAGAACCACTAGAGAGCAAGTTTGGTGGTAGTACCATAGGAGAGGTACAACTCTATATCAATGGTATTAAGCAAAATGCCACGATTGAGGAAGCTTTCCCAGAATATCCTGAGCAATTCCTGACTCAACCGGGTAAGTTTGGGGCGGGATTTAATATTGGTCGAGATCCCGGACAGCCTGTATCATCAGACTACGAACATGAGTTCGAGTTTTTCGAGTTTGAAGGTGCGAAGCTGAAAAAAGTCATTGTCACGATTAAAAATGACGCGGGTGCGGGCGCGATCGATCCTGAGACAGAATTAATAGGGATGTTGTGGCGTGACTAATCTGCTTAGTCTGTAGCATAGACCCGATTTGCTTTCAAAGCTGTAGGGGTAATTTCTGCATTGCCCCTACCCACTCTAACCCTTGATAAAATAAAGGCTATATCTTGAGTATGCAAATATCTCAAAACCCCTCATCTGCTCCAGGTAAACCTCCCCATAAAGATCTGATCTGGATTCCGGGGGGAACATTTGAAATGGGGTCAAACAGTCGTAAATATCCTGAAGAAGGACCCGTCCACACCGTAACCGTTAGCGGCTTTTGGATGGATAAATATTTGGTCACTAATAAACAATTTAGAAAATTTGTCAAAGAAACAGGATATATTACCTTTGCTGAAAAACCACCGAAAGCAGAAGATTATCCTAATGCTGATCCTGAAATATTAGTTCCCGGATCTGCCGTTTTTGTGAAACCAGATCGTCCCGTTGATCCTCGTACTGTCTGCTGGTGGCAATATATGCCGGGGGCAAATTGGCGACATCCCGAAGGTACTGGAAGTTCAATTAAAAATCGAGAAAACCATCCTGTAGTACATATTGTCTATGAAGATGCCCTTGCCTATGCAAAATGGGCAGGAAAAGAACTCCCAACTGAAGCACAATGGGAATTTGCTGCACGAGGGGGTTTAGAGGGGGCAGAATTTGCTTGGGGTGATGAATTTATGCCTAATGGTAAAGTCATGGCTAATACTTGGCAAGGACAATTTCCTTGGCAAAATCTCAAACCTCATGCACCCGGTCCAGAAGCAGTAGAAAGCTATCCCCCCAATGGTTATGGACTTTATGACATGATAGGTAATGTCTGGGAATGGACACAAGATTGGTATCAGGAACAACATCCCAAAAACCCGACTAAAGCCTGTTGTACCCCGAAAAATCCCCTAGGCGGAACCGAAGAAGATAGTTATAACCTCAAACTTCATCCCTCAATGCGAAAACCCCGTAAAGTCCTCAAAGGAGGCTCTTTCCTCTGCGCCCCTAACTACTGCGCTCGTTACCGTCCCGCCGCTCGCCATCCCGAAGATATCGACACTTCTACCAATCATATCGGTTTTCGCACAATTTTTTGTCCTGATTAGAATTTATTACCGCTCACAATGACAATTAAGATGGCTCATTATGTTCTATTTTTAAAAGTTTCAGAGGGAAAATAACCAAACAGTTGTTTATAATCAGAGGCAAGATGTCCTCGCTCAAAAAAACCTAATTCTTCGGCAATTTGATAAATTAACGTTAGTTCGGGGTTTTGGGTAATGGATTGATGTAAGGCGTTAAGACGAAGCTTTTTAAAATAATTTTGAGGAGACATTTCTACTCTAGCTTATATGACGCAGCCAAGCACTCTAAGCGATCGTGCTTATATGTCGCCCCAAGAACGAGATCTGGCCTATAAGAAAATGCGTGAAGATTTTGAAGGCTACAAACGTCGTTTAGGCTGCTAATAGTCTAAATTTAGATCTCTTAACTGAAGTTTAATTAATAATTTTTGAGGCGCGTTTCTAACGTGCCTTTTTTCAAAATTTTATTTAAACTTTGGCGATTATAATTGACATTAATTCCTTGCATTTTCACGAGCGCACTTAGGGGTCTCATGCCAACGATACTTTTAGCCAGCACAAAACCTACCCAGCAGCACATCAAGGTAAATGTACTTATGTAGGATAATCATTTTTGGGGAGTGGTTTGAGAAGCTATTTCATTAGTTTTGGTAAAATTATAAGCCTGGCTTATTCACCCTTATTAGGGTATATTTAATTTATGTTCCTATCTATAAAAGCAACTTTTGTATAACTTCTTTCCATATTTGAAGATTTACAGCTTGTCAAAACCTATTATAGCATTTATCTTAATAGTGAGGTACAAAGTTTTCCTTTGGGGGAGTCGGTCGTCAATACCAAATTAGGTTACACTTCATTTCTATGGGAAACGCTGTAAAAATTATCGAAGCAGAAATTGAGAACTATAGCCTAAACACCAGCGATTCAAGCCCCTTTTTGACTGTTAACCCCCTTAACCCAGAGATTATGGATGCTTTTAGTCCCTTTCCCCCTGACTGGACAGAGAATGCTGTTCACGCCTACAATTTTTGTTGTCCTTACTGTGGGGCAAAAGCTAAAGAAGCTCAGGCCGTTTGGATCAATCGCCGCGCTCCCGTTTTAGGAGAAGATTCTCGACGTAAATGGCAGGAATTCTATCATTGTCAATGCGATCGAGTTTGGTGGGCCTGGAGTAGTGATCGACCTGCCGAAAATAAGTAATTATCAATCGAGAATCGAAAATATGGCCGATGTCTATGTTTCTTGGGATGAATACCATCGTCTGATCGAAAAATTAGCAATAAAAATCGATCGTTCTGGTTGGCAATTTGCTCAGATTGTCTGTTTAGCTAAGGGAGGATTGCGCGTCGGTGACATTCTCTGTCGTCTTTTTCGTCAACCCCTAGCCATTCTCTATGCTGCTTCCTACGGGGGGCAAAATCATCAAATTCGGGGAGAATTAACTATTTCCTCGAATTTAGCCATGATCGAAGCCAAATTAAAGAGTCCCTTGTTATTAGTGGATGATTTAGTCGATTCGGGAATTACTCTCCAAAAAACCTCGATTTTATTGCAGGAAAAATACGAGATTACCAATATCAAAACTGCGGTGATCTGGTACAAAGCAGCATCAAGAATCAAACCTGACTATTATGTGGAATATTACCCCGATAATCCCTGGATTCATCAACCCTTCGAGCGTTACGAATTAATTACACCCAAAGATCTCCTAGAGTAAATACAGTTTAGCATCAGCTTAGAGAGTCTCCCTTTAAAAATACCACAAAAGAAGATTCATGTCTGAAATCGGCAACCTCATCTATTCTCCGTAGGATTCAGCAGTAATTTTACCCCGAAAAACGATGTAATTATAAACTGTATAGGCTAGTAAAATTGGGATTAAAAAACCCACAAAAGTCAGCATAAACACCAAAGAACTAGGGGCGGCTGCCGCTTGATAAATTGTCACGGACGGGGGAATAATATCGGGAAAAATCAACAATCCCAAACCGATAAAAGAGAGCATAAACAGCAATACTGTCCACACCATCGGGGTGTTTTCTTCCTTTAGTTGCAAACTCCGCAGTAATAAACCCAGTAAGACCACAGCTAAAATCGGGATGAGGATAAAGATGTAAATTAGTCGAGGGTCAAATAAACGCTGACGGATATGGTCAGAAAGCAGCGGCGTACTGATGGTGATAAAGATAGCACCGATAAAAGTGGTAATAGCGGCAATTTTTGCCGTTTTATAGTGAACTTCCTGTAAATTACCCGTAGTTTTCAGAATTAGGTAAGTGGAACCCACTAAAACATAAGCTTGGATTAAAGTTAAAGAAACTAGAATCGATCGCCATGTTAACCAATCAAAGGGGCCGCCGGCAAAATGACCCAATTCATCCACTTTAATGCCCTCAAAAACCGCACCGAGGGCGAATCCTTGCCCCAAAGCGGCCAAAAAACTGCCGAGTCCGAAGGCATAATTCCAGAACAACTTGCGACGAGAATGTTCACGAAACTCGAAGGAAACAGCCCGAAATAACAGCCCCACCACCATAATCACTGCTGGCAGGTATAAAGCGTTTAAAATTGTCCCGTAAGCTAGGGGAAACGCCCCAAACAGGGAACCACCCATCAAAACAATCCAAGTTTCGTTAGCATCCCAAACATTGCCCAAACTGGTCATTAAAATACTGCGACGCTTCTCGGAGGAGGAAGTCAGGGAAAGAATTCCCACCCCCAAGTCAAAACCATCGAGGAGGACGTATAGAAACAGGAATAATCCCAGAATAAAAAACCAAATTTGTGGCAAAAAATACTGTAACGGTTCCATAGTTCCTCCTATTGTTGCGCTTCTAGGGAACGAGGATTTAGTTCTGGTGAGGTCACTTTTTCCTGTTGAGTCCCCGGCAGTGGTAAGTTAAGATTTGGTCCCTGACGGATAATAAGACTACCGAAATAGAGAGCAGAAACCAAGAAAACGACATAAATCGCCGTAATTCCGATTAAAGAGGTTAAAATCTCGCCTGCGGGCAGTTTAGAAGCAGCATCCACTGTCCGGATTTGATTGTAAACCGTCCAGGGTTGACGACCGACACAACGGACAATCCAACCGGTTTCAACCGCAAGATAACCCAGAGGGGCCGCAAAAACCCAAGCGCGCAGTAACCATTTTTGACTGTCGATTTTTTCGTTACTCAGTTGACCGCGCAGCCATTGCCCGACAGTTACAGTCATTAAAGAAGCAAGAAAAAGACCGATAGCGACCATAATCCGGAAGGAATAATAGATTAGCCCCACCATGTGCGGTCTGTCTTCGTATTTCCACGTTTTTAAGCCGAGAACAGGTTCCGATAACTTGGGTTTTAATTCCAAAAGATAACCCAAAGCATTAGGTATCTTCACTTCCCAGCTATTTGTCTCCGCTTTATCCTTGGGTAAAGCAACCAAACTCCAACCGGCAGTTTCTCCCGCAGGAATGGTTTCCCATTGCGCTTCCATGGCGGCTAATTTAGCCGGTTGATAGTGATACACTTGTTCGGCACTAAGATGACCGACAAAAATTTGCAAGGGGGCGATAACAATCGCTAGAGTAAGAATAATTTTGAGAGAACGACTAAAAAAGCTAATGTGACGTTTATTGAGCAAATACCAAGCACTAATCCCACCAATGACGAATAAAGAAGTTTCCAGAGTAGCGAAAAACATATGCAGGAAACTATTAACCATGAAGGGATTGAGAATCGCTTGTAGGTAGTCCTGAACGATAAATTTACCATCCACGAAGATGCCACCGGCGGGGGTTTGCAGCCAAGAATTAGCGGTTAAAATCCAGAAAGTGGAAAGATTAGCCCCAAAAGCGACGAGAATTGTCGCTAGGAAGTGAATTAACGGGGGAACTCGTCCCCAACCAAACAGCATAATTCCTAGAAAACTAGCCTCTAGCATAAAGGCCATGGTTCCCTCGAAACCGAGGATAGTTCCGAAAAAGTCCCCCACCGCTTCCGAAAAAGGCGCCCAATTCATGCCAAACTGAAAAGCCATGGGTAAACCAGAAGCAACTCCAATGCCGAAATTGAGAATGTAGAGTTTTGACCAGAAGCGAGCGTGATGATAGTAGTCCGGATTGCGGGTTTTTAGCCATAATCCTTCGACAATAACTAGATAAATGCCCATACCAGTGGTTAACACCGGCCAAAGCATATGGAAAATAGCGGTGATGGCGAATTGTATCCGCGACAAAGCAACGGGATTGGCAAGTAAATCCATGATTATAATCTTTAAACGATCGTGAAGATATGATAAGCACCTATAATACTTAGCCAGTAATGCCCTGAAAAGGCAAGGGTAAATAGGGATTATATAGATTGTTTTTAGATTTATGCGATCGCTTTGATGGTATTCAATGACATAGTTAGTAATCTTGTATTATATTTGAGGGGAAACTCAGAAAAATTGCTAGAATATTAGCCTGATTAATTAATTTTCCCCTCGATCGAGTAAGCTAAGACGCATTTAAACCGCTTATTCTTAGACTAGCCGAACCTCCCCCAATCCCTTTACTGTTGCCTTTTGCCTCTTGCCTTTTGCCTCGTCTCAACAAGCAATTTAAATTACGAACAGCTTATGACTTTCTCCTCAGCCGCAGACTTTCAAGATGAATTTGATGTCATCGTCGTCGGGGCGGGCCATTCCGGCTGTGAAGCGGCCCTAGCTTGCGCCCGTCTCGGTTGTCGTACCCTTCTCCTCACCCTTAATCTCGATAAAATCGCTTGGCAACCCTGTAACCCCGCCGTCGGTGGTCCGGCTAAATCCCAATTAACCCACGAAGTGGACGCTTTAGGCGGCGAAATTGGCAAAATGGCCGACCGCACCTATCTGCAAAAACGGGTTCTTAATGCCTCTCGCGGACCGGCAGTCTGGGCCCTACGCGCCCAAACCGATAAACGGGAATACGCGGCGGTGATGAAAGGTATCGTCGAAACCCAAGCAAATCTGGTTATTCGGGAAGGCATGGCCACAGACCTGATTTTAGGGGCAAATGAGCAAGTTTTAGGGGTAGAAACCTATTTCGGCACTTGTTTCGCCGCTAAAGCCGTCATTTTAACCACTGGCACTTTTTTAGGCGGCAAAATCTGGATCGGCGGCAAGTCTATGGCAGCTGGACGCGCGGGCGAATTTGCGGCGGTGGGTTTAACAGAAACCCTAAATCGTCTCGGATTCGAGACCGGTCGCCTAAAAACTGGCACTCCTGCCCGTGTGGATAAGCGTTCGGTGGATTACTCGCGCATGGAACCGCAACCGCCCGATGACGAGGTACGTTGGTTTAGTTTTGATCCAGAGGTGTGGATCGAACGGGAACAAATGAACTGTCATCTCACCCGCACCACGGCGGCCACTCATCAATTAATCAGAGATAATTTACATTTATCCCCCATTTATGGCGGTTTTATTGACTCCAAAGGACCGCGTTATTGTCCTAGTATTGAGGATAAAATCGTCCGTTTTGCCGATAAAGAAAGTCATCAAATTTTTATTGAACCGGAAGGGCGCGATATTCCTGAACTTTATATCCAAGGCTTTTCAACCGGACTGCCGGAAAATGTTCAATTAGCAATGCTGCGGACTTTACCCGGTTTAGAAAACTGTGTAATGTTGCGGGCTGCCTATGCAGTGGAATACGATTATTTACCGGCAACTCAGTGTTATCCAACCCTGATGACGAAGAAGATTGAGGGGTTATTTTGTGCGGGACAAATTAACGGGACAACCGGTTATGAAGAAGCGGCAGCCCAGGGACTGGTGGCGGGGATTAATGCGGCCCGGTTTGCTTTAGGAAAAGAGTTAATTGTTTTTCCCCGGGAGGAAAGTTATCTAGGAACTTTGGTCGATGATTTGTGTACTAAGGATCTGCGGGAACCCTATCGAATGTTAACCAGTCGTTCCGAATATCGCTTAGTATTGCGATCGGATAATGCCGATCAAAGATTAACACCTTTAGGGCGAGAAATTGGTTTAATTGATGACCGGCGTTGGCAATTATTCCAGAGCAAACAGACTAATATTATCGCTGAAAAAGAACGCCTACACGAAACGAGAATTAAAGAACGGGATCAGGTGGCAATTGCCATCGTTAAGGATACGGAACAAAAAATTAAAGGTTCTCTCTCTTTAGCGGATTTACTGCGTCGTCCTAGCTTCCATTATCTCGATCTTGATCGCTATGGTTTAGGTAATCCTGATATAAATTTAGCCGAAAGAGAAGGGGTAGAAATTGAGATTAAATATTCCGGTTATTTGAAGCGACAACAAAATCAAATCGACCAAATTAGTCGCCACAGTAACCGTCATTTATCCCCCGATATTGACTACATGAAAATCGAAACTTTGTCAATGGAATCCCGGGAAAAATTAACAAAAATTAAACCCGCCACCATCGGCCAAGCCTCGCGAATTGGCGGAGTCAATCCTGCTGATATTAACGCTTTATTAGTGTATTTAGAAATGCGGCAGATGTCAGCAGTTAAAAGTTAGGAAATAATCCTGATTATCAGCGATCAAGAGTTCTTATCGGCTGCCTAATTAGCAGCCCCAATCAAAATAAATGACCGATTACTCCTGACAAAAGAAAAACCTTTACTTGTGACAAGGTCAAAGAATTTTGTGGACATCAAGAGTTGAGTCAGAAACTAGGAGCAGATTTTTATTTTGCCCCTCCTGATCATTCTTAGGAGAGGGGATTAAACGAGCATAATAATATTGCCAACGGACAGAAGGCGATCAAAAACCGACTAATTACCTTGGAAAACGGACAGAAGAATTTAGAGTTAGGGCAGTCGGAAATTAAAGGCGATATCTAAACCCTAGACGGAAAGATAGAGGGTTTAAGCTGCAAGCAGCTCGAGTTAAAGTATGGCGAACGCGGCGGGGAAAACCACCGATCTCGCCGAAAAAGTCGGAGAATTGAAAAACCGGAAACAGATCGGGATAGTGGTGATCACCGCTTTGATCAGTTCGGTCTAGTCCTAGGTTTTGAAAGTTACCCAAAAAGACAGGCAATAATTATCCCCAAAATACTCTGGGGAGTAACCTAAATAACCAACCTTAAAAAAACTCTCTGCTAAACTTGAGTCAGTAGATGCACCCTGATGAAAAAGGAGAGTCAAAGAAAGCTCTCCTTTTTTTTTGTTGAGAAAGCAATCTGGGGGATTTAGCCGCGGTTAGCAGGTAGTTTCGCCTTGCGTGCCATGTCTTTGAAACCATTCAAACTTGGACCGGGGCGACGGCGAGACAGACTAGGAGTAATCAAGTATTTTGTCGCAAATTCCACCTCTTGCGGCTCTACTTTACCGTTAGTAGCGGCTACGGGTGCCGGTGCGCTCACAGGAGCGGCGGGAGTTTCTTTTACTTGCTTTTCTTTCTTGATAGAAGTTTTTTGGGCTTTTTTCTCGGCTACAGGGGCGGCAGCAGACTCCACAGCAGCGGCGGGCGCTTCCACAACAGGGGCGGCTGCTGCCGTGGTTGCTGTCGCTTTTTGTTCACCATCAGTTTCTTTTAGTTCTAGGTAAAAGTCAGATTTTTTGCCACCAAAGAGATTTTTTAACATCGGGGATCACTCCGAGAGTTGGGAAAATGTAAAAGACTAGGTATTTAAAAATTTATCATTGACCGGGATCAGGCAGCAAACAAGATTATTCTCTTGACAATTTCTCTGCTTCATCTATTTTTCTTTGGATAATCCCTAACAGAAAAAGTGTTTTAAAACAAGTTAAGTTTACAAAAATTTACAAACATCTCGAACGAGAAACCCAGACGCAACCAATGACAAAAACTGCTAGAGACGTTGCTGATAACGTCTCTAGATTATTTATTGGGGATTTGGTCGGATTTAGCTGGCTGCAGGTACACGGCTGCCGCTAACTCCGGGGACAGGACCACGACGAATGTTGGTTTCCGCTTCGATGGGAACGAATTCAATATGATTGAGGAGGGTAGTAACGAAAGCAAAGAGTAAAAAAGGCAAAGAGAGGACGACGACTAACCCCACGGTAGCGAGGGCGAAAATTTGTCTAGTGCTACTCCAAAGAGCTAGAGTGGAAGCGAGAGTAAGAAAAATAACGATTAACCAAACGATTATTTGTCCGTAAATATCTCCAAAGGTGAGAGTGCAAACCATGCGATAGTTACGAAAATCCTTATCCATAACAGTAAACCCGTAGATAGTCAGTTATTATCTCAGGGTAAGTCTAGAATCGTCACCTTGGTCAGTATTTAAAGGTTTTTATAAACACTTGTTGATAAATCTTTACAATTACGCCCCGAGCGGGTAGCCAAATCTAGAAGTAAGAGCGGTATTGTTTGGTTGCTCTCCTAAGAATTGATAAGAATTGCTAAGAATTAGCAAAAAACTTGCCAAAATTTTGGCGAACGCTCTTTACAATTAAGTTAGAAAGGCAAGGAGGAGCAAGCCTAATGAAAACTTTTGTTGAGCGTTATCGGTCTTGGTTTAATTGGACAACCCTAGCCATGGTTGTTCTTGGTTTCTGGTTAAGTGCCAGTTTCGTCATCGATTTAATCATTATCCCCAGCTTATCCGTAGCTGGCATGATGACACAAAATGGCTTTGCCAGTGCCGGTTACTTGCTATTTGGCATTTTTAACCATCTGGAATTAGTTTGTGCGGCGATTGTGCTGTGTAGCTTTGTTGTCTTCCACCGCTATCATACCTTAATCCATCTCCCCGAACATCGATCGCTTCTATTCGCCGGTGTTCTCTTAGTAATCACCCTAATTTACACCTATTTTCTCACTCCCAATCTGAGCGCTATGGGTTTACTGGCCCCCGTTACCGCGTCGGGAATGTCGGGAGAAATGATGTCTTTGCAGATTGGTTATTGGTTTCTAGAAGTGGTTAAAGGTTTGATAGCTTTTACCCTGTTGCGCTGGTGTTGGCGAGATGCCTTTAAGTTGGCTTAGTTTTTGATGACAAGCGGGGTTCAACCCGCTTTTTTTAGTTCTAGCAATATAATCCGCCTATTTGATTCGTGAACGGAGAGGCAGTACAACTAGGGAATCCAAGAATAGAGGTGGTAAATTTTTTACACTTCATTTAGGCAGACTAGGGACAAAAAGAATCAAGGAAATTTTTAAACCATACTTTCAGTGAGGACAAGGATTTTCTTCAGTAATGCCGATGGGGTAGGCGAATTGACAATTCCAGACACTGGCAAAGGAAAGATGGTTCTTCTCGTTTCTGTAGGGATAATTTTCTTTCCAGAAAGATAGTCTTCAAAGCCTTGCCTAGATAATGTACCTTTTGGGCGAACGCAGTTCGCCCCTACATTGTGGACAAAATCCGTTACTGTAGGGGCGCAAAGCTTGCGCCCTCCGATCAATTGGGATATTATTCCCACGCAAGTCCCTAAGCAATGATTATCATACAGAGAACGCAACTTTGATAACTTGCTATCTAAGAATAAATCAGTTACAATTCTGGCAAATTAATTTCGTCCGTGAGGAAAGCTGGAAGTGTTATTAAAAAAAGCCAAAAGAAACAGCCAGATGAGACAGATATTTTCTGGAGGAGTTTTCATTGCCTCCTGTGTGGGGACAGCCATACTTTGTGATGGGGTGAAGGCCCTTCCTTCCCCCTTAGACATTGACGATGCTTCTATTCGGGTATCCCAGGAAAAAATTATCATTAATTCCCCCGTAGAATTAGAGAGGACAGAAAGAGTTCTGACAACCAATTCCTTCTCGACAACAGAGGGATTAGCCGATAGTAATCTGGCCTTATCCTTAGAAAATAAACTAGAGAAATCTTCCCTCGATACTCTAGCAACAGAAAAGACCGGGACAATTTCAACCCTAGAAGAATGGAAGGCGAATCTAGGGACAATGCAAGCGAGTCAGCTTTTACCAGCAGGAGATAATAACTCTCCAGAAGTCGAAAAATGGCAAGCACAGGCATCCACCCCCGTTGATACCAATGTTTCTCCCGAATTGCAGCGTTTACGTCAAGAGTTTCTGATTGAGGAACCGAAAACCCTTTCTGTGAAACTGGCGGAATTTGTGGTTGCTCCTAGTGCCAGTATTTCTATTCCCATCGGTTTTGGAGCGAATTTTGGGCAGATTTTCGGTGGTTTCGCTTTCCAGTCGAGAACCCGTTTTACCAATCAAGCAGATGGTGGGTTAGCCCTAGGGGTCGGTTTAGGAGAACCCCAGAAAATTGTCGGTTTGGATGTAACTATGGCGATTTTGAGCCTTTTTGGTGATAATGCCGGACGGGGTAGTTTTAGCTTTAAAATTCACCGTTCTCTGCCAGAAGGTTTTGCTGTCGCCCTAGGATTTGAAAATGCTATTAACTGGGGTGGGACAGATGCCGGTAGCAGTATCTACGGGGTGGTGAGCAAATTTTTTCAGTTCACAGAAACAACGAAAGAACCCTTTAGTCAATTGACGCTCTCTTTGGGTGTTGGTGGTGGTCGTTTTCGCTCGGAAGGAGCCATCGAAGATGGGGTAAATTCCCTGGGTGTCTTTGCTAGTGCGGGTTTACGAATTGTTGAACCAGTCTCGGCCATTGTCGAATGGTCGGGTCAAGATTTAAACGCAGGTATTTCCCTGATTCCTTTCCAGAACATCCCCTTGACGGTTAACCTTGCCGGTGCTGATTTAACGGGCAATGCCGGGAACGGCGCTCGCTTCGTGATGAGTATCGGCTACAATTACTTTTTCCCCCGTTAGTCGGTTTTTAGATTGTCTAATTTAGCTTTTTGAATGAGGATAAAGACCATGTTGATGAAATGGTTGACTAATTGGCAAGTTTCCCTAGTGGCGGCGGTTTTGCTGACCAATTCCCTAGTCTCTCCCGTTATGGCGCAAACCGGCAACCAATCCGATGCCACTGGGCCAATTCTTTCCACCGGTGATTTTGCTGGTCAAACTTTCCCCAGCACCAGGACGGTAACGGGATTTCAGGGGGGAGAACCGGCTCAAATCGCTGTTAATCAGGCGGCTGCTTCTCTGAATACTCTGTTAGCTGATAATAATTTAACCTCCCCCACGGGTACCCCGATTCCCGCAGCCGTTCAGCAATCGCTACTGAGCATCTTAACAGGGGATGCACAGGCGGGTAATAATATCAATGCTGTCATTGCCGCTCTTTACTCAGCCCCCGGCACAGCGCCTTTAAATGTTATTGAAGACTTATTGGCCAGCTTAGAGAAACTGACCAAAGATAAGAAGGTAGTTCCAGCTAAATTGCTGGCGGCGGTGCGGGCCTATAATGCGATGATTTTAGCCAGTAACGAAGAGTTTCTCCGCAATCCTCCCGCAGAACTGCGAGCAATTCAAGCATTCTTAGCTAAATTGGTGCAACCCACTATTAGCTAACCGCATTTTCCCTACTCACTTCACCATAGTCTTCTCGGATTAGAGGGCTGTGGTGAAGGCTCCACGGTGGGCGCGGTGGTTGGCTGTGAGGGGGTTAGAGAAGGGGTATTTCCTCCCCCTAAAGATTCTTGGAGCTTGTCGCGCAGTTTTTTGGCGGTATCGGAGTCAGGATTAATTTTGAGAGCTTGTTCGTAGGCGGCCAGCGCCTCTTGGGAGCGTTTCCAGTAGGTCAAGACCAGACCTTTACCGTACCAAGCTTGATAGAGTTGAGCATCGAGTTGCAAGGCTTTTTCATAGGCGGCATAGGCGAGGGCTAATTGTCCTAACCGCCACATTTTATTGCCTTGATTAAGCCAGTTGAGGGGATTAGTATCGTTATTATTGGGAACTTCAAAAGCCCTGTATAATTCATCACCAATTTCTTGCAAAGATAAGGCATTGGGGGGCGAATTTTCGACATTTATCTGCCCTTGAATGCCAGACTGGGGTGCTAATTTCAAAAAAGTAGTGATGGGAATAGCGAGACTAAAGCCAATTGGCACGGGAACCTTTTCGATTTTTTCGGCTTCATTTTGTCCGTGAACCGCGATGACTCGTCCATTTATATCTAACACTGGACCGCCACTCATGCCCCCATAGGTGACACTGGTATAAACTATCTCATACCCCAACTCTGGGGGAAATATTTTCAGCAAGGGTGTAATGTATTTGGGCAGCACTTTCCCCACATTGAACAATCGTTTCCGCTTGCCGATAAATTTCGGGTCGGGCCATCCAGAAGCAAAAATAAATTGTTCGTCAGCTACTTGATAGTTAGCCAAGGTCGCTAACTGATAATTTTGGTCGCTCTGAAACTGCACGAGAGCTAGATCTACTCCGGGTAATTTTTTGATGCTATTGTAATCGAGCGGATATTGCTTGCCATCCCAGGTAATAATTTTTAGTTGATCGTAATAGAACTTGCAGGCATCTCTAGCATCTTTACAGATCACATGACTGGCAGTAAGAACAGTATAAACTTTTCCTTCTTTGGCAATAATTGATCCAGAGCCATTAGCAGTAATTTTCCCATTTGCCCCCTCTTCTTCTGAGGGGATTAAAACGGTAATCTTTTCAGCAATTTTTTCTATCTGCTCAGTTGTTGATGCCTTAGCAATCTGAGGAGAAACCACAAACACCGCTATACTAACTAGGGCGGCGGAAATTTTCAAGAAATTGTTGCTCATCTGGTTTAAAAATACAGTTGAGTGGAATTTACCAGAGTGGTGTGCGAGCGGGATTCTTTTCTCTTGGGGTTGACGAGGATGGAGAAGGAAAATCTTCCCAGAAAGTGGGTTCTCTATGGGTGGGAAGCGGTGGGGGTGACACTGCGGGCCGTTGCCGACTGGAAGCAGATGGAGAAGATGACCCCGATTGTAAAAAAGTCCCGATAGGAATCGCCCAACTTAATCGACTCATTTGTTCCCACAGTGCTGGTGAAGTCACTGTTCCGTCAGCAAAAACGTAGGATTTACCCCAGAGAGGATAAGCATGAATCCCGTTAATACCAATAACTTTACCTTGCCGATTCAGCAGCGGTCCGCCACTCATGCCATTTTTAATCTTATTGGTGTAGCCGATTTGGTAGCCTCCCGAAAAGGATTTATCACTCAAAAGCGACACTTTACCCACGGTGAAGGTAAATCCCTGTTCTGTCGGGCGATCGCCATCGTAGGGAAAGCCGGCGGCGAAAACTTCATCTCCGATAGCGAGATCATCAACATTAGCCAAATCAGCAATAGAATAAACTTGGCTACTGCGAAAAGAAATTAAGCCTAAATCATAATTATTCAAGCGAATTGTTCTGACCAACTGACCCCGATGTATCTTGCCGTCAGGGGTTTGTATTTGCCAACCCCGAGAGCGATCCCGCCCTAAAACATGGTCATTCGTGAGAACTTTGTAGGAAGCACCCTGCTTTTCAACTAAAATGCCCGAACCCCAGCCTTGCTCTGATAACACCTTAACGGTAATTGCTCTAGCCAACTGAAGCAGCTGTTGTTGTGAAAGTTGTTGAGAGCTATAGGCATTGGCCTGGTTAGGTTCCAGAGCGGGAGCATAGCTTGGGACAGCAAGCAAAAGTGTGGACAGTCCCAATAATAAACCGCCCGCACCAGCCAAAATTCTTTTTATCGCCCGACTCACTTGATCACTATGCTCCTATCTATAGAACTAGAAAAGTTTACCAAACAGAACCGCCTGATGGTTTTTGGGGCGACTGTTCGGGGGAAGTCCCCGGCGCCGGAGAAGAGGACGAACCGGTGGCAGGATTTGTTTCCACGGGAGCATTTTCTAGGAATTTGTTGAAATGGACAGTGGCAGAATCCGATGAGCTTTCAAACAAAGGACTGCTGCTGGCCCCCTCCCGGAGGTCAAATAGCTGTGCGATTTTCTGGGTTGCGTTTTCCCCTCTCTTGAGGGTGAATAATAGGTTAGCACTATTAGCCCGTTCTCGTCCATCACTGGGGGAATAGATGACCGGCAGACCATTGAGATAGCCAGTGGTAATAATATCAATTCCGCTTGGTCGAGCGTAAAGGGCATTGAATCTTCCGGTCACTTCTTGACAACGTTGCATGGGAGTGTAGCCGGAACCACTAAAATAACGAGAAACCCAACGAATCACAGCCTTGTATTCATTAGGTCCGACTTTAGCATAGGTTGTGGGAACTCCTATATAGGGGCCTGTCATTGGTACAAGACACTCGAATCTGGTTTGAGCTTGGCTCGGTGATTGTAAGGTCAAGGCAGCTCCTACACCAATCAGACCAATAGTCAGAGTTTTTGTCAAAGTTTGTAATTTCATTGTCCTTATCCTAATCCTGCAAAGGGACTCCGTTGTACACTTCAAAGGTAGCTGTTATTTCTCCGCAAAACAAACAAAAGCAAAGCTTTTGCAACAATTCTTATTTTTTTGGGATTAGCTTTTCTTCAAACTCCTTTAAGAGAGCAATCAGATGAGTTCGTTTACCCCAAAGCAGACCAAACTTCTAACTTACTGACCACGCGACGAATCACCTCATCGGTAAACTCACTCATGGTCATTTGGCCCCCTAAATCGGGGGTTTTTTTGCCCTCGTGAATAGTTTCAAAGACACTTTCATAAATTGCCCGAGAAGCTTTACGCGCCTCGCTAGTTTCGATATAACCTAACAAAGCTGCCGAGGCTAAAATCATCGCCATGGGATTAGCGATATTTTTGCCCTCTAAAGCGGGGGCCGTGCCGTGGGGAGCTTCTGCCATAATAGTTTTAACCGCTAGGGTCTCCTCATCAAATCCCAAAACTAAACTTTCGGCCCCAGCAATACTGCCATAGAGTTGCAAGACAAAATCGGATAATAAATCGCCATCGCGATTAAGGGCCGGAATCACCAAAGCTTCGCCGTCGGTTTGTAAAAGTAGGGCAAAAGTTGCATCAATTAACAGGGGTTGATAACGCACTTCCGGATGTCTTCGGGCCGCCGCGTCTAATTCCTCTTTAAACATCCCTTCGTAGGTGGCACTAACGGTGAATTTTGGGCCGCCAAATACCCGCGCCCCGGTTTTTTTGGCCTGTTGAAAGGTAAACTCGGCCACGGCGCGACTGGTAGCCCTAGAAATGCGCGAGGTGCGATAGGCAATTTCATCGCCGGTGGCAGTGGTTTCTCGCCATTCTTTGGCCCCGTAGGCATCATCAACGGCCATGCGGACAATGGCAATGGGAGAATAAACGCCCCCAATCGGACGAATACCGGGGATACGGCGACCGATGCGGAGAATTACCTGAGAATTCATTGCTTCTCTTAAAATAGCGTTAGGACTGCCCACATCTCCTTTAATTTCTGGGGTAATAGTGGCAGCTTTGAGAGCTAATCCGGTTTTTAGAGTCGCTTCAGCGGCCTCGTGAACCACTTGATTGTTACTCTGGCGACGCTGGGCTAAACTAAGATCAAAATCGGCAAAGTTAAGCGGTTGACGAATTATCGAGGGTTGCAATACTCTCAGGGCTTCTAGTAATAGTTCTTCTCCAGTTTGGTCGCCGTGCATGACCACAATAGTGGGGATATTTTCTGTCATAGTTTTTGAGTTTTAATAAAAATTTTCAAGTATATGTTAATGCTGAATTGGCTGGTTAATCGGCTAAAAAAGATACTTTTTACCTTAATTAATTCTGTAATTTTATCAATCTTGCAGAAAAAGATATATAATAACAAATCTGGTTATTAAAAACTGATTATTTATTCTCCCTCTTGCCTTTTGCCTCCCTTGATAAGGGGGGTTTGATCCCCCCTGCCCCCCTTGATAAGGGGGGTTTGATCCCCCCTGCCCCCCTTGATAAGGGGGGTTTGATCCCCCCTGCCCCCTTGATAAGGGGGGTTTGATCCCCCCTGCCCCCCTTGATAAGGGGGGTGCCGATAGGCGGGGGGATCTACCCTTAATAAGGGGGGTATCTGAAAGTTTTTGACACCTAGCCACTTAGAAGAAAATATATAATTAATATTATGCCCGATCGCTAATTAAATTAGCAATCGGGCGGTGGTGAGAATTAATTAACCCAAGATTTAGAAAGCTTGTTCAACTTCGGCAATTTCGGGAATCACTTCCCGGAGACGACGTTCGATGCCCATTTTTAGGGTCATGGTGGAACTGGGACAGGAACCGCAAGCGCCTTGAAGACGCAGTTTGACGACTGGCCCGTCGATTTCGACTAATTCCACGTTACCACCATCCGCCATCAGGTAGGGGCGCATTTCATCTAAAACTTGTTCGACGTTATTGGGAGTCAGTGTTAAAGACATAATCAGCTTCTGGTCAGAGATTTATTACAGTGTAAGTAAGTGGTTTCAATTAAATTGAAGATAGATTTTGTCTTTGATCCCCCCTGCCCCCCTTGATAAGGGGGGTGCCGATAGGCGGGGGGATCCGACAATTTTTAACACCCACCTACTTAGTTACTTCGATCCTAACGCTTTTTGGGCGGGAATAACCCTTAAGCTTCTAAAAGCTGTAGATTGATAAAAGTGAATTCTGTGGTGGATTTTTCGCCACCGACATCGATTGCGTTAATCACTTGACAGGAGGGTAAATAATAATTACCGATTTTTTCGTAGGTTTCCTTAAAGTCACGTTTTCCCTTTAATTCATCGGTTTTAGCATTGCGGAAAATGGCATTATAGCGAATAGAAATATAACCTTCTCCCGTATCGAGACTTTCCTCGGTATTAATAGTAAAAGCCATCGGTCCCATGACTCGACTGACTTGACAGATTTCCTGACCGCGGACTTTATAATTAGATCCCATAGCATCGCCGGTGACAAGAATTTCTACTGCACCGGTGGGATCATCTTGCCCGAAATTAAACTGGTTTTTGCCGTGGGAAGCCTCAAAATTGCCTCTTTTGCGGTGAGTAACGATGTCGCGCATTTGATTATAGATACTTTCTTGCACTTTCTCGTCATCAATGCCCGTTACTTCCACACTATAATCGGCATTAACTTGAATTTTGCCCGTATGGACTTCCTCTCCTTGGGTGAGGATAATATCAGCAGTGTAACCGGGGAATCCTTCATCCCAAGTGTAACGGTTTTCGTAGGCGGAGCGGAAAATATCTCGGGCGTTCGTCGTGGCTACAGTCATAATCGCTTTACTTGTGTTGATAACTCCATTTATATCATTGTCGCTGATTTTTTCGCCTCTGGCCGAGATTTCTAGAAAACTAGATAAATTCCACAGCTTAGGGAAAAGTCAGTTAGAATCGATCAATGACCCGTCCCTTGCTCGATTGCCATAAATCTAAATAAGCAAAAAATAAACATGAGCAATTATGACAAAATTAAGTCCAAAAGTTACCGCAATTATTCGTTCTGGTGAACAACAAGGATATGTAGGTGAATGCGTGGAAATTTCGATTGTCACCCAGGGAAATACCTTAGATGAGGTGGTTAATAATCTCCAAGAAGCCATTTTACTGCATTTAGAGGGAGAAGACCCCAGGGAGTTCGGTCTAGTTGCCAAACCTTCTCTACAGATTATATTTGAGTTACAGCCAGAATATGCCTAAGCTGAAACAACTATCCGGCAAAGACATTATCAAAATTCTTGATCGATTTGGTTTTACTATTCACAGTCAACGAGGAAGTCACATAAAATTGCGTCGTGTCATCTCGGAGAGAAAGGAGACTTTAACTATTCCCAATCATCGGCAACTTGATCCTGGAACCTGTTACGCTATTTTTAGGCAAGCAAGTCAATATATTCCAGAATCAGAGCTTTATCCTTACTTCTATGACTTATAGAAAAGGTTAGGTAGTTGATCGGGGCGTATCCCGATAGTATTTGATGATCAAAAAATCGGGCTAAAATAGAAAAAACTCACCCTCAGCGATCACGGCGATGGCAGAAGAAACGGCGAAAATCAAGCTTTATCGGAAAACCTATCAACTTCCCCAACTAAATCGCCCCGATTTATTAATTTTGCAGGATCAGATTCAAGAAAGACAGCAACTGATTAAAACCGGAAAACGGGTTCGCAATACATGGTTAGGATTGAGGAAAAAAGAAGAACCCCTCAATTTCGAGGAAACTTTTCGGCTCTTCTAGGTTCTGTGTGATCAGTTTAACTTACATAATGATCGATCGATCTTTGTGTCCTTTGTGTCTTTGTGGTTTGTTCCACCCCCTCGCTAGGAGAAATGTATCTTAGAATACATTTTACCCACCAAACCTAGGAGAGCCACTTTTCAAGAATTAGAAAGATTAGTCAAGGACTATAACCAGTTAATCGGATTTCTCGCCGACCATAAGGATGAATACCGGCGGTTTTTCCAGTCACTGACCGAGGAAATAAAGGAGGCAGTGGCGGTTAAATGCCAGAAATTGGCAGAAACAGAGCGAAAACGCCAATCTTTGGAGAATAGCATCGGCTCGGCCGACCTGCGAGATACCCTGAGACTACAGAAACAGCAGATTTTCCGCACTGTGATTCTTGTTGGTCGCGCCAGCTTGCTCATGCTCAAGAAAATCGACCTAATCAGCGAAAGTATCCAGAAATTAGCCGAAGATCAGGATACACAGAAACGGGTTTTCTCGAAAATGATCGGCGAGTTGAACGGGTACAAACAAGTGTATCAGTTGCAGCTGGAGTTAGATAATCTGGAAAAAGAAGCGATCGAAATGGCCAAAGTAGCCATTAATCTAGAACAATACCTAAAACCAATTATCGGGCAGTTTCAAGGCTTAATCGATCGAGTAGTGACCATTGACGGGGAACTTTCCCGCAGTGTCAGCGAAGTGGAATCCCTCGTCCAGAACATTCTCAGTTCCGAATCGGCGGTATCTTTCCGCAAAAACGAGAATCTATCGGCTAGTTTGCTCAATTTCCTCGTCACCAGCGAAGAAAAGCGCGGCCGTTTAGCGATCGCATTAGAGCGAGCCGAGCAGGAAGGATGGCAATGGACGGAAGTGGAAATCCCCGATGAGGAAATCGAACTGGAAACCGCCATTCAACGCATAAACAATCATGTAATCGAGAGAGTCGGGAATTTTATCACCTCCGTCGTCGGTGACTCTCCTATTCCTCCCCCTCCTCAACCAGAGACAGCACTAGACAATAAAACTCCTTCTTCTCCATCAGATTGGATGATTGCATCTAAATCTGCTCAACCAGAGACAGCACTGGGCAATAAAACTTCATTTACCGAAAACCTACCCAATGGGATAACACTAGAGATGGTGAACTTACCAGCAGGTCAATTTCTCATGGGTTCTCCTGACAGTGATTCTGATGCTCGAAGTTATGAAAAGCCTCCACACCAAGTTCAAGTCAACAGTTTTGCGATTGGCAAATATCCAGTGACTCAGGCACAATACAGCAATTCTCATTTTGAAATAAATAGAGCATTAACCCCGATTTTGGCATGGGCAATATAGTACAAAGTAACTATTTTTGAGGAAAGGCGATCACTAAAAAAACAATTGGCTGGACAAATTAAGTATAAATACTCAAGCAATCAAAGAGGTTGGCTGAGAACGAAAGGGGTTAA